>CAMWRH010000007.1 GCA_947176605.1 uncultured Porphyromonadaceae bacterium | reverse complement strand
TCGGTGCAGATCATTGGTTCAATCATCGGGTCAGTCATCGGTTCAATCATCGGTTGCGCGATCGGTTCAATTATCGGCGTTTTTAACATTTCAAGGGTTTCGAGGGTATTTTCAAACCATACTGATAATCAGCCGATTGCGATTTGTGCAATTGGGTTAATCATCGGTTCAATCATCGGTTCAATCATCGGTTCAATCATCGGTTCAATTATCGGTTCAATCATCGGTTCAATCATCGGTTCAGACATTGTCCCAATCGGTTCAACGGATACGAAAAACGGCCACCCGTCGTGCAGGTGGCCGTAATGGCAAAACCGGATAGTCCGGAGTCAGTCAGTGATAGGGTAGAACTCGCCCGAAATCCGGCGGCTGCGTCCCTTGGCGGTAAATGTTACCTCCAGGCGGCGGCAGATCCATCGGCGGGCATTGATGTAATAGATTGCATCCACCGGCGGGAACGAATCGGTCAGAAACCCGAACGTATATTTTACCGACTCATCAATCCGGGGCATCCCCGCGTATGGTTGCCCCTGGGCCGTATTTAGCCGCATGGAGAACGGTTCGTCAAATATCTTCAGAGAGCCGTAACGGAACCCTGCCGTGGCCGGTTCGGTCAATTGCGGATTATTGCCGCGGCCGCCCCAATAGGCTACAAACAGTTTATCGTATGCCGCCGTGGCGGAATCCGGTTCACCGTTGGAGATGGTATCCACGACCGGAGTCTGATACGTGGCGGAATCCGCCTGGGCCAGGGCATCGACATAGCAATCCGCCTCGATGGTCAGATCCGTCACCTCCTCCTCCGCCGCATCAGGGTCGCCACCTTCCTGGAGGAACGCCGTCATGTCGAACCCTCCCGACGGAGCCAGATGGATGCGGCCATCAGCTATCGGCACCGGAAGCACCTGCAATTCGGTGTAATCGTCATCAGCCGAAGAGTCGTAACGCTCCGGCCCGAAAAGATTCACCGCCAGCGGCTGAATGGCGTAGGTATAGGTAAACTTCCGTGAATCCGACGTACTGGCCGAAAGTTGCGGCGTAGCCTTCAGGCAGAACCACGCATCGATATCGGCCACATGAAACAGTTTTCCGTGATTCCGGCGCTGCAGGCTCACCTGTCCGCCTCCGTCATTGGAGCGCAGATAACTGAGGAATGCCTGATAATCGGCAAATTCCAGACGGTTCTCCTCCGGAATCTGAGGGATGATCCAGGGGCAATCCATCCACTTCCACGGCTCGATGTCGGCCGAAGCGTAGCGGAACGGTTTCGAGCGCAGATAATTCCCCTCCGTCTCCTCCATGCCGTAGGAAGAAGTAAGCGAGTGTGAATCCTCCACATCCGAGAGGGCCACCGTGCCGGAGCGGGCCAACAGAGTGTCCATCTTCTCAAAAGAGATGTGATGCAGCAGATGATCAAACGTAAACCGGCCATTCAGCAACGGTTCGAGATAACTGAAAAACTCCTTCACCGTCCATCTCGGCAGAGCCGCGCCGCAATGATACGCCATTTGCGGATGTTCGGCAGCCGGGAGCACATTGCAGATGATCAGATTATTGAGCAGCTCATCATTGCGCCATTCCGAAAAATAGGGGGTATATCCTACGGCCTCCGCGATACGTTCGGCCATCGGGCGCAGATACGGCATCCACGACAGCCCCGCCTTCTGGGAGTAGACCCCCATCAGCGGGATATCGGGATGCTGCTCATTCTGCAGCGTGCCCTCCGTGTCATTGATCCAGGGGAGCGCCACGGCCGGCACCTGTCCGGCAATCAACCCCGACGGATCAAACGGGATGTAACCGTTGGCATACGCGTCGGGGAAATCCTTCAGCGCGCGGACGGTATAGTTCGGGTGATATGTTCGGAGCACCTGGTCATGCAGCAGCCTCACGCAGTCGCGCAGATCCGGGATTTCATTGACATAGGTTTTCTCCAGCCGGTTGAAATCATCGGTCGAGCCGCCGTAAAGGAACTGCACCTTCAGCGTCGGCGGCGTGATGTCGGTCAGCAGCACCGTCCCTTCGCGCCTGATGTCGTCGATGGTCAGCGTGGCCGGCCATGAGGCCGATGCCGGCGGCTGGCGCTCGATATAGCCGAAGATGGCGCGGTTGGCCACGGATCCGGCCAGCGGCAGCTCGATGTCGAGCGTATATCCGGCGGCATCATCAAAATACCGGCTTTCCTCAAAATAGGAAAAAGAGGCATCCTCGGCCAGTTCGGCCGGCAGCCCGTTAATGGTCAGTTGTGTCATGTGTTGAAATCAGGGGGTAGGGGAGTCACTTCTTCTTATTCGTCATCATCTGGCGGTAGCGGCGTGTGGCGCTGTCGATACCGTCCGGCCCGCTCACGGCCACCGTCGCGCGTATCGGCTCCGCCAGCTGCTCATTGAGCCGCTCCAGCGCCGCCGTCATGCGCTCAGCCGTGGCCGAGCGTGCGGCCGCATCCCGCGCCGTCTCCGCAGGGCTTACGCGTGCCGCCGCCATGTCGGCGCGTGCACGGTCGAGCTGCCGCACCGCCATGGCCGGAGCCATCACCGTGCCCGACACATCCTCCGGCGAAATGGCCGGCAGCGTGTTATGGGTACGGGCATACTCCAGCATATCGATCAGCGGGCGTGTGGCCGGACTGTTGACCAGCCGCTGCGACGCCACCCACTCGCCGGCGTGCACGATACCCGCCGGTTCATCCACGGCCCCCTTCGGCGTGAAACCGCCCGAAGAGTAGCCCGACAGCGTGGCCGTCTGCTGCTGCTTGCGGATAGTGGCGATCTGCACCGCACCGGCCGTCACCGCCATAGCCGCCGCGATGGGAGCCATCACCAGACCGGCCACACCTCCGATCTTCAGTCCCTCGCAATAGGCCTGGATCGCATTATAGGCCGTCTGCGCGATTGCCGTAGCCACCTGCAGCGCGAAATCACGCTTTGCGCTTTTGGCGCGTGCGGCGGCCACCGCCTTCTCCTTCTGCTCCTCCAGCCGCTGCTGACGGGCCGAATTATCGCGGGCCAGCGAGATCTGCCGGTCGTAGGCCTTCTCCACCACCGCCACATCATAGGCCGCATTCGCGCTCATCAGCTGCGAGGCCGACTGCATCGCCATCGAGAACACTGCAAACGTGGCCTGGGCTATCGAGGCGATATTGGCGGCCCAATCCTCCATATCCCACTTCGACGTATCCAGAAACGCCCGCCACGCGTCATACATCGACTGTACCATCGAGGTAAATTCATTCCCCGCCTTGAACTGCTCCGGCTCATCCTTCATCCCCGAATCGATCTTCTTCCGGGTTTCCTCAATCTCCTTTTCATACTTCTCCACGATGCTCTTCCTGACCTTCTCGTAATCCTCCTCCCCGATCAGCTTCTCCGCGTGGAGCGCATCGAGGGCGGCCAGTTCCATATCGCGCCGGCGCTCTATGGGGAGAGTCGTGTACTGCTCCTCATACTCCGCCAGGCGCGAGGCCGTCAGTTGCTGCCGGCGCAGCAACTCCGCCGCCTCCGCCTCCTTGATATCGGCCACGGCGCGGGCGCGTTGCTCCGTGCCTTCGGTATAGAGGTCGCGTGTAGCTTCGAGCCACTTATGCCGGATTTCAAACAGACGGCGCTGCAGCCCCTCCTCATCCCGGAAGAGCTCATTGCCCGGCGTGGCGTAATCGAGCTGCGCCTGATTCTCCTCACGCGTGCGGGCATCGCGGATATCGGCCAGCGCCAGTTTCTCACGTTCCCCCTTATATCTGGATTTCGCCTGCTCCAGACGTTGGCGCAGGTCGGCCACATCCTCATCATCCTCCAGCCCCGCCTCCGAATAGATACGGATCTTCTCCTCATACATCCGCTCCTCATGCTTCTGGAGCTGCCGGCGATACTCCGAATAATTGATCGCCCCCACACGTTCGGCCGCGATACTCATCGCATCGGCCAGTTTGCGTTCGGCCTCCGCCTGCTTCAGAAGTTTTTTAAAATCCTCCCGCGCCTTCTTCTCCGCCGCCTTTCGGGCCTTTTCGGCCTCCGCCTTCGCCTTCTCTTCGGCCTTGGGATCCGAGGGGAGATCGGGAAATCCGCCCGCGGGCGGATCCGGTGTGGTGACGGTGGTGGTGGCCGTCGGGTCAGTCAGTTGGCGGAACGTCTCGTTGCCCTGATACTTATTGATGAGTCGGGCCGTGGCCGCATTCGTGGCCAGCAGCTTCTCCCACTTCTGGTGCAGGACCTTATTGATCTCGATGATCCGGTCGGTTTCCTCCTTAGTCGACAGAAGCTCCCACTGGGCAGTGGAACCTCCCTGCATGACCAGCGCCCCCGTCATCGTCTGCGCCGCCTGCGCTGCCCTGAAATTCCGGGCTTGATTCACCGCCTGTTTATCCTTGCGGGCCTTAGCCACCTCCGCGCGTTCATCGCGCAGATTCTCGATTTCCTCCTCCAGGGCCAGGCGTTCCTCCGCATTTTTCTCCACCTGCTTTGCCGCCGCCTTCGCCTCGGCATTGAGCAGGATGGCCTTCGTCAGATTCTCGTAGGACTGGCGGGCCTGACCGAGCGCCACCTGTTCGGCCGTCATGTTTTTGAACGTCTCCGGATAAAGCGCGATCAGCTTGCTGGCCGCCTCCAGCCGCAGATTCATCGCCGATGTCTGGCGTGTGGCCGCATCATAGAGGTCCTTGGCGCGGTTCAGTTCGGCGCGTGCGTCACGTTCGGCCTGCCGCTTCGTCTCACTGAGCTGAGAGTTGAGCCGGTCGAGCTCGGCGCGGTGTTCGCGTTCGGCCTTGGCCGCCTCCTCCTTCCGCTTCACATAAGTCACCAGCGCCCCCACGGCCAGTCCGATGGCCGCTGCGACAAGTCCGATCACACCCGAAGAGAGCGAAGCCGTAGAGCGGAACAGTCGCATGGCGGCCGTGGCGCGTGATATGTTGCCCGTCAGACTGGCCGTGGCCGCAGTGGCCAGCAGCGTCGCACTCTTCATCACCCCCGACACAAGCGCGTACCCCTTCTGCAGCGCGATCATGATCTTAGTCTCCGCATTTGCCGCCGCCATGGCCACCTTATAGAGCGCCCATGCAGCCGCCGCTCCCGAGATGGCGCCGATATTCTGCATCAGATACGACACCAGCACGCTCACCACCTTCATCCCCGCCGAAGTCACCGACAGCGAAGTCTCCACCACCGGCAGCAGCTTCTGGCCGATCTCCACGCGGGTCTCCGTTATTTCCTTGCGGGCCTTGTCGAGACCTGCCGCCACCGTGTTGTTCTGCACCGCAAACTCCTCCGAGATCGAAGTGCCCAGCTCAAACGACTCATTCGCCGCCTCCTGCTGCGCCCTGACCTTACCGATATTCTGTGCCAGCAGACCGAGCGCCTTCTGCGCCTCCGAGCCGTTGGCCCCCATCTCGGCGAAAATCGGGGCCAGTTTGTCGAGTCCTCCCTTTTTGCTCAGCGCCTCGATAAGCGAAAGGAACCCCTCGTTGGCGTCACGCTTCAGAGTGGCGTAAAACTCCTTCACATCCAGCCCGGCCGCCTTCGCGTACTTTGCCGGATCCTTGAAAAGTTTGATGATAAGCTGTGAAAGCGCGGTCGACGACGCCTCCACATTAACATTACACTCATCCATCACCGCCGCATACGCCATGATCTGCGCCACCGTCATGCCGGCCTGCACACCGGCCGCCCCCATTCGCGAAGTAAATTCAGCGATATAGGGAGCCGAAGCGGAGCAATTCTGCGAAAGGTCGTTGATCACCGAGCCCACCTTCAGCAGCCCCGCCTCCGTGCCATACTTCTCCTCGATGCCGAAGAGACCGGCCAGCTTCGATAGCGTCAGCGTGGCGCCGTCGCCCAGATCATCCAGGGCCACATTGATCTTATCGGCCGCACGCACGAACCCCAGCACATCCTCCACCGACTGTTTGCCCAGTCGGCCGGCATCCTGCGCCAGACGGTTCAGGTCCTCGCGGCTCGAGCGGGTGTCCATCTTCCGGAACTCCTCGTTCAGCTTCTCCACCTGCTCCTGCGTCATCCCCGAATACTTGCGCACATTGGCCATCTCCCCCTCCATGGAGGCGAACACTTCCACATTTTCATGCGCCATGGCCACCATGCGCTGCGCCGTGCCCACGGCCCCCATCACCATGGCCACCGTACCGGCGCCGGCATTCTTCAGGCGTTGCCAGAGGGAGGTCTGCGACGACAGCGAGGCATTGACCGTCTCCAGCTGATCGCGCACGCGGCGGATATCGGCGGCCGTGCGGGCATAGGCCTCCGTGCCCTGCCGGAGATTGCCCATCTGTCGGTTAAGGGTCGAGAGAGTGCGGCGCAGTTCATTGGGAGTGGCATTCTCCAGCGATGCCAGCACCTGTGCGGCATTACGGGCGTTGGTCTGCATGTTGCGCATCAGCGTATTTACGCGGTTCAGCTCCTGCTGCAGCCGCTTTGCGCGGTTGGGGTCCTGACATGCAGCCAGGTCGCGCTCCAGCTGCTTCGCCTGGGTCTGGAGCGCCCGCAGGGCCGAGCGGGCCTGCGTGGCCGACATGTCGAGATTGATGGTAGTGGTCTGTACGTTGCGAGCCATATTTACGGATAATTTTTTATCCGCAAATATGGCTCATAAGGGGTGATGGAGCAAGGACGGCGTTAGGCGTTAGGTGTTAGGCGTTAGGTGTTAGGTGTTAGGTCTAAGCCTAAAGCCTAAAGCCTAAAGCCTAAAATCTATCGTGTGCGTGCCACGGCGGCTGCGGCGGCGAGAGCCGTCAGTCCGGCGGCCGTGTGCATGTCGAGCAGCAGGGCCGTGAAAGAAGCGGCGGCCGCGCCTACGGCCAGATGGATCGGGAGCTGACGTGCCGCGCGTGCGGCCGAGCGCAGGGCTGCGCGTGTGTTGACTGCGATGCGTGCCGGGCTGATCGCCGGTACGGTGATTGTGATGGTTGTAGTTTTCATTGTCTTGGTTCTGTTTAGCGTTTCAGGCAGAAAAAAAACGGCTGCCATTCCCCGTCGCTAAACAAAACCAAGAGCCACGCCTACCGGCGAACTAAAGATTACGGGAATGACAGCCGCCACTGTATTAGTGTTGGCTATTGTGCAAAATGTAATCCATGTACGGGAGCGCGGCGGCGCCGATGCTCCGGTGCACGTAAGAGGTCCGGACAATTGACCGATGTCCACACGGTAGAGCCGAGGCCCTTGATTTTGTTAGCACTGCAAAGTTAGTAATTAAAATTCAAATCCGCAAACGTAGAGCCGGATAAATGAGGGGGTGCGGACCGGAAAAAGGGGCTGAAAATCGGGGTGCGGTCGGGGCGTATTTGTTAAAACCGGAAGTTTTAAAGGGTTGGGAAAGTCAACCTGTTGATTTGGCGGTGTTTAAGGTGGCCGGAGTGAAAAAAACGGAGGCGGTGACTGACTCAAGACTCAACCCGATTGCCTGTCCGGCGACCCCTCCGGGGCACCCGGCAGTGCGGTATATGCAGGGGGGTGTCGGCGGCGTGTGGTGCAGCTAACTCGCTGATATGGCCGAAACTAAGTGAGGCACCCCATCCTGCGGCGGATGGAGCGCCCCGAAAAGGAGGCGCCGCGCCTCCCGAAGCAGGGGGCGCGGCGCCATCAACGTATGAGAGGGCACAAATGGCGGAATCACTCGACATCGGCAACGGTGTCGATTTCCGATGCCAGCCCGTTGAGGCGGTGCGCGATGTCGCGGAATGCATCGGCCAGTTGCCGTGCTTCGTCCGGTGAGAATGCCATCTTGCGGTCGCACATTGTGCAGCCGTTGATACGCTGCGACAGCCAGCCCTGTGACTTGCCGAAGTACTGGCGTGCGAGTGCCGACTTATTGATTATCCCCTCAAGTTCGAGGAATGCGTTGAATACAGCCCCGTTGCGGAACTGAGTAACCTTGTTTCTTGCTTCTTCCGCTTTTTGTGGATTATGCGGGATTTGTTTGCCGTAGTACATTTTTTTTAGTAATTTTGCCCCCGACCGAAGTCGGGGGCTGGTTTTACGTGTTGATTAACTCATTCAGCAGACCTCTGATTTGGTCAATTATGGATTGATTGCGTTTTGTTTCGATTAGTGTCAGCAACCGGAATATGATCGCAATCAATTCTTCTTTTCTGCTCATTTCATTGTACACCTCCTTTCTGTTCTGTTTTCATACTGCAAAGTTACATAATAAAATCATTATAAGCAAATTTTTCGGGAACTTTTTTCAAAAAAAATCCCTGCGGCGTTGAGCGACATCGCAGGGGTGTGACAGAGGCGCCGCGCCTCCCGAAGCAGGGGGGCGCGGCGCCATCAACGTATGAGAGGGAAGAACTGCCAGATGGGGATGTCGACCGATAGTTCGCGTGTCGTGATCGTATCGGTGCGCGTGGATATCAGCAGGGTCGAATCGGTGCGGAATGTCAGACGGTGCTCGGTGATGGCCGTGCGCTGTTGCTGTGTGCGGCATCCGGTCGATGTCAGCAGCAGGAGCAGCAGGAGCAGCGCCGTGAGCAGAATCCGTGTCAGATCGGGCGACTGACGGGGCGGGGGAGTGGCCGGAGAGTCCATGAGCGCTGATCAGAGGTTGGCGTATTCTTTGGCCGCATCGAAGCAGGGGCAGGCCTTTGCCACCCCCTTCACATCGCGGTGTCCCAGGACGGGGAGATTCCCGTAACGGCCGCGCAGCGTGCGGATCAGCGTGATGATGGTGCGCTTCTGCTCCGGGGTTCGGGTGTCGGCATACTTCCCGTCCTTCGACTGGCCGCCGATGTAGCAGATGGCCACCGAGCGGCGGTTCATCGACTCCTGGACGCAATGGGCGCCCTCCTCGAGATCCTGGCGGCCACGTTCGTAGGTGCCATCGAGGCGCACGACATAATGATACCCGATGCAACGGAAACCGCGTGCGCGGTGCCACGCATCGATATCCTTGGCCGAAAAATCCGCGCCCTCCTTCGTGTCGGAGCAGTGGATCAGTATAAATTCCGGTTTATTCATGATGAGAGAGGAAAAGTGAAAAAATAAGTGATTATTTTTGAAATATACTTGGATAATTCAAAAATAATCACTAACTTTGTAATGCAATCAAGAGAGATTGCGGTGAGATTGCCCCTCGCCCAATGAAAAAGGAGGGAATAACCCTAAAACCACCTCAAATCATGATAAAGGTTGAAATCACAATCTCGATTTGGAGTAAGAAAGTCGTGAGATTCAGAATCCGGCTCTTCTAAAACTCAAAAGGGTAACAAAGGTTTTAAAGTCCCCGCTGCGGCAACAGCGGGGCGCCCTTTGCGGTTTTAGGGTTATGGCACAAAGTTAACGATTAAATTTGAATTATGCAAGAGAAAATTAAACGAGACGGCGGGGCTTGCGTCTCCGGCGTGGAGAAGGTGGAGCGGCGCGGTGGAGCGCGTGCCGGAGCGGGGCGCCCCGCGAAAGCCGACCGCACGTGTGCGATAGGGGTGAAGGTGTCGGCGCTTGCCAAAGAGCGTCTGCAGGCCTATGCGGCGCGCATGGGGGTCTCGATGGCCGAGGCGCTCAACACGGTACTTGAGTCGCTGTGAGCGGTCGGTCAGGCCGGACGCTTGGAGGCGTCGGCCACCATCTGTTTCAGTTTTTCGAGTTCGGCGTTATAGTGGGTAGAGATACCGAATACCGACCCGACGAAACCGAGCGAGATACCGAAATAAGTGAGCACCGAAGAGTGGATTTCACCCTTCGGGGCGGTGTACATGGCGATAAAGATCACCACCATTGCGGCCACCATGCAGATCACTGCGAGCAGGAACAGCACCTGTTCGCGGACAGGGAGGGCGGCCAGTTCGTTTCTTAGACTGTTCATGGGGGAGGAGAGAGGAATCAGGAATTAGGAGGGAGGAATGGGGAACGGGGAGAGAGGGAGAGCAGCGGGGGCAGGGCTGAAGCCCTGCGGCGGTGCGGAAACCTGCGGGGCGGTTATTCCGGATCTGACGGCTGAGCGGGTTCAGCGATATCGGGGAGCGGGGCAGTGACTGCGGCCATCCCCTGCAGGGTCTGGATACGGGCCGCCTCAAGAGCCGTGATTTCCTTCCAGTTGGAGGGGGAATCATTCACTCCCAGTATTACACGTTTGCCGACCATACGAGCGCTATCAGGCACATCTGCAGCCTGTGTTATGAAATAGCCTTCCGATGCTTCAAGACATCTTACAGAGAATTGTGATTCAATCATAAGAGTGATTATTTAGGAAATATTGTATAACCTTTGGCTATGATACGCGCTACGTCCTCACTGGAGAGCAGCGCGAATGATGTCTGAGATGGCCGCATTGTAAGGTTTGGCAGTCCTGCGGCGGCGCGGTCGCAGGAGGACTCTACAAGTGAATAGCGTAGCGACTCCAGATTTTCAGCTTTGCCGGTGCCCCATTTCGTCAGAGCCGACAGATCGGGCATCACGTCGGTGTAACCGAGATCGAGGAGATATGCGTATTCTACATTGGCCCCCATCTGATTGAAGATGGATGAGATATTTGCAGCTGACTTAAAGGAGATTCCTTCGATTCGTTTTATCTGAGCAGATCCGTCAAACATATAGCTCAGATCTGTAGCGGCAGATGTATCCACTTCCGGCACCGTTTTAAGTGCGGTGCAGAGTTTGAACATTCCGGCTACCGTAGCAGGAGTCCCGATGTCGAGCCTCCCGATTCTTTCAAGGACCGAGCAGCCTGCGAAAAGGTACGAGGCGTCGGTGCATTCTGGAGCATAGATGTTTTCAACAATCAGAAGCCTGTACGCATTGTAAAAAGCCTGCGCGAGGCTTTTGCAATTTCCAGCATAGATATTTCCCACTACCTTGAGCTGCGCGGCATTGGAGAAAGCACTGGCCAACGTTGTCACGTAGGGTATGTATGCCTCCGGAAAGTATTGGATTCCGCTCGAATTCTTGCATGACAGGGTGGCTACTTCTATGGGCACAGGAGGCGCCACGGCCATCCCCATCGAGCTTGTGAGATTGTATGCGGTAGGGTCCTGATACAGTGAATATATCTTTGCTGCGGATGTTCTGCCCAGCATGATCTGAAGCAGAGATGCCATGGTATCAAAGGTTTCCTGATTTTGCATCAGGATTTCTGTCAGGCGCTCCTGGATCTCATTTGTTGATGCGAGGTCGTCAATAGCGGCGAAATAGGATTTAGCCGATTCGGCCAGAGCGCGTATTCCGGCCGCATCCATGTATTTAGCCATGTCGGTGGGGTTGGAGGGGATGCCCGCCGGGGTGTGGCGGACATCCCTGAGGTTAAGGAAAAAAGGGGAATCATGCCCATACCGAGGAGAGTACGGTATTGATTTCAGTGGTCGAGAGGGCCGCGAGGTCGGCCTGTTTGACGAATGTGGAATCGGTCACGGTCTTGGTGTAGACATCGGCGGAATTGGCCTTGGTCGCGATCGAGGCCGTCAGGGTAGCCGAAAGGTTGGCATCCTGCCCGAGGGCGTCGGCAATCTCCTGGAGCGTGTCGAGCGTCTCCGGCGCACCGCCGATAAGGTTCGTGATCGCCGTATTGATGTCGGTCTTAAGCGCCACTTTCGTCGTATCGACGGCCACTGTGCCGGAGGTACATGTGAGGTTCGATCCGACCTTAAGCACACCCAGAGCGGTGGTGGACCCGGTAGCGACCGAAACCGTGCCGGAGGTGCAGGCCAGGTTCGATCCGACCTTCAGCACACCCAGAGCGGTGGTGGATCCGGTGGCGACATTGAGTTTGCCGTCGGTCCCGACGGTCATGTTTGTGCCGGGCATCACGACACCCAGGGTGGTGGCCGTAGCCTTCTGCGCCAGAATCGAGGCCTTCGTGGTATCGATTTCGGACTTAACTTTCTGAAGCGCGGTCTTCAGACCGGCGCTGTCAACGAATTTACTTGCCATATTCGTGGGTAATGGTCAGAGGTTAAACGGATTGTCAGCCTGCGGCCGCGGTATCGCGGTCGGCGGCAGTGAAGAGCACTTCGGTCCAGATTTCGGCGATTTCGTCATCGGAGACGATACGCACCGAGATTGTGCCGGTCTCATCGACATCGATGCCGTCGGCGGGAATTACGAGACCCGGGCGGGTCGGTGTGGCCGGAAGAGTCGCGTCGGTGTGCGCGGCCTCGATTGACTTGTTGACTTTTGCCAGTACATTCCGCAGACCGTTAAGGTCGAGAAACTTAGAGGAAACTGTTTCCATTTGGAGAGATGAATTATGGGGTTATTGACTATTTACGGCGTGTATCGGCCTCGAATCGCTGCCACATCGAATCCAGGTCATGCGGCGAGATGGACTCATGGTGGGCGGCGCCGCACGGTCCGTGAGGGGGATGCGGGTGCGGATGATGTGGCGGACGTGGCTCCGGACGGCAACCGGGATGATGCAGCGGGGCCTGCAGACGGAGCCACATGTCGTCGATCTCATTCTGCGAGATGGTATCGCAGCCGCACGAATGCTCCGGCAGACCGTCGAAATCGGCCCATCCGGGGAGATCCGACCGGCGTACGGTCAGGCATATGCCCGTAGGCTGTCGGCGCACGATATTGCGGAACCCCCGGCAGCCGTAATCCGCGTCCGGCACATGATAGGTGATTTCCGCCATCAGTTCGGGGCACGGGGGGAAGTGATGGTCGGTGCAGAACACCACCAGCGTGCAGTAATCATGCTGCGCCGGGCGGCAGTTGACCAGCCGGCCGTTGAAGCGTCCGGCGAAATATTCTGCGGATCCGGCGATGAGCCGGACGGTGAAATCGTAGTCGGGGATGCGCAGCGGGGCGCCGCGCGAGTCGCGCAGGGTCAGCGGAAGGGGAAAATCCTCCTTGTGGTTGATGTTGCGCAGCGGGGGGCGGTGATGTCCGTCCGGGAAGCGGTGCGCGTCATGCGGTGTTATGTGCCTGTCGTGATTCTGCATTTTTACGGAGTTTTTTGCGTTTGGTTCAGACAATCATTCCTTCGACGCGCAGTCCGGGATGGGCCTCGCGTGCGGCACGGTAGGCGGCCATCAGGTCGGATGTTGCCATTATGCGGGCCGGCACTCCGGCAGGGAATTTTATGAGGAGCGGAGCGTCGGGGTCGCGCCAGAATCCGCTGTCGGGGTCGTCGATGTTCTCAAAGAGGTACTTGACGGGGTTGAAGGTGACGGCGGACATCTGCGCGTCGGCGTCGTCGAAGCGCATTGTCTCGGCAATGAGCGGCGAGCATCCGGACAGGTCGAGTTCGGTGATGCAGTCGGCGATGCGGCGCAGCAGCACGAAGCGCAGCTCCGGACAGTTGAGAAACGCGCTGGAGGCCTCGAACTGCGATGTGACGCGCTTGAGCGAGATCGTGCCGATGACGGCCCGCAGGGCTCCGGCGCCGTGAAATGCGCGGTAGATGGATGTGGGCTCGATCTCGGAGCGGACGCCGCGCAGACCGATGGCGATGGTGTACGGGTTCCAGTTGTTTGTGGCCGTATATGCCATGGTTATGCGCGAGTCGGACGCCTTGACTTCCTGGGGGATGTTGGCGTGAGCGCGCTGCATGATGCCACCCGAACCGATGACCCAGCGGTCGAACAGTATTTCGGCGGCCTGCTGTACGGAATAGAACGCTCCGTGCATGAAGTAGGGGCGTGTGGGGTGCAGGCCGGGGTAATATCCGTTAGCCAGCACATTCTGTCCACCGGGGAACTCCAGGTCATCGCAGAAGAGAAACGCCTGCGACTTGTAGCCGTCATCGGTCATCAGGGTCCAAATCCACGGGAGGATTGCCGAAAAGAGGGTACCGGCTTCGGGCAATACGGCAGCCGGCAGGCGTCCTTCGGATGAGAGAACGGGGACGCAGCCCGGCGAATTGACGGGACTGAGCACAGAAGCCGTCTTCTCCAGGGACTGCAGCCGTGCTGAGATCTTCTGCAGGTCCGTATCCGCGGCGGCTCCGGAGGCCGTCGAGCCGATGGCCAGACGCAGGGCCTCAAGGATCGCTCCGAGCGAGTCCGGAGAGACCGAGGCGAACGCCGTAAGGCGGCGGAAAGCGGCAATCGTGTTTGCCAGAGCGGTAGTCGAGATGTTCATGGGGGCAAAAATAGCGTACTTCGGGGCGGGTTCAAAAGACAGGTTCAGGAGCCGAACCGTCGGCGTATGGACGGTGTGAGCGAGTCGGATATGACATCTGCCATGTGGCGGCCGAGATTGTCTGCAAAGAACTCGCGGATGTTCATGACCGAAGCGTAATGCTTTCGTGAGAACCAACGCCTGCGGCGGCGGACCTTGTCGCGGCCTATGTCACCGGGATTTCCGCGCGGGACCTCGCGTCCTGTGCCGTAGTCCTGGTATATGCCGTATTCCGAGAACGTCTGGCGCAGTTCGGCGGAGACGAACTGCCCGTCGGCGGTCATGCTGACGGCTGCGACCGAAGAAAAGAGATGTCCGGTATCGATGACCTTAAGGGAGACGATCTGCTCGCGCCAGATCTTGATCATGGTCGAATTGAATGCACGGAGGTACTTCTGACGTTCCTCCAGGCGCTGTCGGGGTGTGCGGTTCTGCTGACTTGCCATGAGTATCCGGGATGATGCGGTAAGGGAGCGGAGCGGCCAGACCGGGGAGCGCTTCCGGAATCCATTCACCGGGGTTAAACGAAATGTCGGCGTACCGGTCGACGGTCACCGTAAAGAAAGCGCAGGCACCCTGCGCGTAGAAATAGCGGTCGATTTCCGAGAAAGCGATGCGGTCATCGATATATATTCCGCCCTGTGCCAGGCGGGTCCGCTGCATCAGCAGATGCGAGAGGAACTGCCGGAACAGCTCGCGCAGGATGTCAAGGGCGCGGGCGCGACCCTGCATGTCACCCTGCGCGTGCGGCATTGTCAGGAAAACGGTCTTGACGGTGCGGATGTGCGGTGTGTCCGACAGCGACGTATATCCGTCCGACTGGTCGGAGACACAGACGAGCGGAGTACGCGACTGCAGGGCCGCCAGGGCGTCCTCGAAACCGTCCAGACCGGATACCATGCCGAACCGGAAACCGTAATGGCGGGCCATGCGGTTTGATTCCGTAAGGGTTCGGAAATATGAGGCCGCGTCCCAGCGGCCATTTACGGGGATATTTTCCGTATGTGGTGTCATGACTTGTGTTTTGAGTTGAATTCCTCATACTCCCGGGCCAGGGCGTCAAGCTCGGCCAGGGCTATGTGGCAGGGGAGAGAAAGGATGCGGTCACGCTTCGTTAGGTCGCCCTTTGTCAGTGCGCGTATCTGAGTCAGATATGCATCCTGTGCCGACTGCCGCGGAGCGGCGAGCGGTTCGGGTCCCGACTGCTCCGGACGGTCTGCGGGGCGGAGGAAATTCGGCCAACGGCGGGCGAACAGCGCCTTAACGGATGCCATCCAGAAGAAAACGGACAGACGCTGGGTCTGAGTCAGCCTCATGCGGCGCCCGTACAGGGCTTCCGACATGTCATCGAGCATCGAGTCGTCGCGGGTAGCCATATATCCCTGATAGAGATTGTCGAGAATGAGCCAGTCCTCGAATGAGACGTCTTCGAGGTCGGGGGCCTTTGCGCGGCGCAGGGCGATGCGGGAGAATCGTACGGGGTATTCCGGGAACCCCTCGATCCAGTCGAGCGAAGCGCAGACTTCGGCCAACTGCAGGGGGGAGATCTCGAAAAAGAGTCGTCCGGCCTGCAGCAGATAACGCCCGTCGGGCTGGCGTCCGAGGGTGCGGATACCGTTGATCCGGAAAAGGAAAAGCAACTTCGCTTCATCGCGGCTTGTGGCGGCGGCCATTGTGCGGTAAAGGAGGCGGAGCTGTTTTTCAGAGAGGTCTTCCCACCCGGCGGGGAGGCGGAAATCGAAATACCGCGACAGAATATCCTTTTTCATGATCAGAAGAAATATCCCCCCGACAGGGGGTTGTTACGGAAAACGGGAGGAGAAAAGAGTCGTGCGGTGCGGGAATTGTGCCAACGGTGGAATGTAGCCGGGTCGCGTCGTATGTCGTCGACGATCTGCGCCAGGCGGCGCTCATCGGGTGTACCCGTGCGCAGCGCATCGATGACGGCGGCCGAGAATGCGGCGATTACATATGACTGCCTGTCGGAGGGGGAGCGTGCGAGGTTGTGCCGGCGAAGCTCTTCAAGGAGTTCGGGAGAGATCCACCGGTCGGCGAGCCGGTCCTCCATGTCGCGTATCTGCGGGCGCAGGTCTTCGTAGGCCTCGAGCAGGGGGCCGTGATGGTCGGGACGCAGTCGGCGTACGGTCCGGAGCTGAAGGGGGAGCACGGAACCCCATAGACGCCCCTGGGGGGAGTCGCGCCACGGGGCGTACGGGCGGAGCGCGTCGACGGTCTGCTCGGTGAGCTGATCGATGCGGAGCAGCAGCGAGTCGCGCAGGGCGCGGACGCGTGACTCGGATGCCGGGACGACATTGGAATTGCTGACGACGCCGAATCCGTTCGGTGTGAGTATTATGTCGAGCGAAGGGACGGCATCGCAGAAAGCGCGTATTGCGACGAGCGGGCGCAGGAACTGGCGGAGATGCATGAGTTCGGGTTCGGCGCGTGCCACGGCCTCGAGTATGGGGGGTGAGACGACGGACCGGGCGATGGTGTCTTCGGCGGCGCGGAGGAATGGTGCGAGTTTGTCGAAGAGCGGGGTCTCGAGTCCTACGGTAATTACCGAATTGGGGAGAAAGAGCCGGAGGTCGGCGTCGGATGTTATCATGTCGGGCATCGGGAGTCAGGTTTCAGGTTTCAGGTTTCAGGTTTTGTCCGTCGGGTTCTTACGGGATGTCGACGGAGCGTGCGTCGGCGTGCTCGTCGAGCGTGGTTAGCTGTATGAAGGGGCATACGGGGCGGACGCCACGCCAGCCGTTGTAGCGGCAAATGAGGCGCGGGACGGCGAAAGCGAGGTCGCGGTAGGGTTTCTGCAGGGCCTGTGCGATGGTGTAGAGTTCGCGTTTGTCGGATCCGGAGTTGTTTGACTGCGATTTTCCGGGGACGGATCCCACGAGATTCGAATGTACGCGCAGCGCGAAACATACCATGTTGATCGCTTCCTGTATGTCGGTCTCCCAGTCGCCACCTTCCTTTGCGGATTCGATTCGTGTGATGGTCACGTCGGACTGAGTCTTTCCGTCGGGTGTGACATACGAAATCGAAAACCAGGCCTTGCCGGAATTGTGCGCTCCGGTAAGGAACTCGACCATCCGCTTTTTTTCCTCGATGACGCGAAGCTGCTGCTTTGCGGGGTCGGTGATCCCTTCGGCCTTGAAGATGCGCGGGAAGTATTTTTCGGATACCTGGATGTGGTATTTGATGGGGGCGGAATTGCGTAGCTTCGCCTCTTTTGCCACGGCAATGAGTCGCTTGATGTCGTACCACTTCGAGCGGAACAGCGAAGCGTATGTCGGTATGGGGTAGTATGTGGAATCGACCTTGGGCATACGCACGACCAGAGCGAAGCGGCGGTCTGCCGAATGCCGCTTCATGCGGTCGGTCAGGTCATGGAAAGGGCGTCGGGGGTCGAGCATGGGGATTACCTCTATTTCGTCGGCAGAGAGCGAAGGGTGACGCCAGTTCGCGTAACATACAGCGGGTATCCGTCCGTCGGGTGCGGCGGGCGCGAAGCGGCAGTAACATGCCTCGAGTCTTGAGAGGGCGACGATGCGCGATCCGTCGGCGTTGAGCGTGAGCAGGGCGACGGCGAAAGCGAAATGCTTGAGGTCTTCACCGATGCCGAGCCAGAAAGAGGACAGGTCGGAGTCATCGGCGAATTCTTCCGCCTGTCGGCGAGACTGGGCAGACTTTTCGGCGGATGTGTCGAACTGGAGTCCGGCTCCGTAGAAAACTTCCGACTGGAATTCCATGCAGGCCGACATTGTCTCGTCGGCCTCGATGCGGTCAAGGACTTCGAACGGCATTCGGTTGGAGGCTCCCCAGGGGATGATCTCCCCTTTCCCTCCGGGAAGGGGTATGGGTACGGCGACTCCGTCTTCGCGGTATACGGCTGCGGCAGTCTCGGTGAATGCTACGGATGCGCGGTATCCGGGGATTTCCTCGATTGAGGCGAAAGAGTATGAGGACATTTCGGGTGAATTAGGCGTTAGGCGTTAGGTTTTAGGCGTTGGCCGGCGATGAACTTCCCTTCGCTGAAGCTCGGGCGCAGGACCACGAGGCCCGGAGGGGCAGGTTTTAGGCTTTAGGTTTTAGGGTTTAGGCTTTTGGTCATAGAAAGACTTCGAGGCCGTTGATCTGAAGGATGCAGACGTCGCGGACGCGGCGGCATACTCCTGAATCGAGGAGCTTCATGTTTCGCCATCCTCCGTAGTAATCGTAGCTGAGGGAGATGGCGCGGCGCAGGAGCATGGGGTGGCCGTCGCGGCGGAGGACGAGCAGGTCTACGGGGTCGCGGGAGTTGAGCATGGCCCTGGCTGTGGATATGTGTACTGAAGATGCCATCAGAAGAATGTCGAGTCGTATTGGTCTGTGAACCGTGACCGGCGGTCGGGGACGGTCAACTGCCTGCGGTCGTCGCAGAAGCGCCATGTTATCTCTGCTACGGGAGGCTCTTCCTCTTCGGGTCCGTATACGGGTTCGGCTTCGGTGATGACCAGGGGCTCTTCCTCCTGTGTGGTGAAGTCGTCCTCGTAGCGCCACAGGGGGCGTGTGACGAGCGGCGAGTCAAGCAGGTCGGACAGGAGCGAGAACTCTTCGGGGGTCACGGCGGGGACGCGCGAGCGGAACGCCTCGATGCAGGTTGGCCCATAGGGGACGGAACGGTGCGAGAGGGAGGCGAAACTGCGGCGGAACTCGAGGGTGCGGCGTGGCGGTGAGTCGGCAAAGAGGGATTCGGGGGCGAGAAAGCGGTTGCGGAAATCGAACCGTTCAGAGGGGTCGAGCGTGGGGTCGTAGAATACGGTGGCCTGGCGTGGACCGACCCGAAGTGTGGCCGAAAGAAGCGAAAGACTGTCAGCCGGGTAATAGCCCTGTTCATCGTTCAGTGCGGCGTAGCGCAAAATGTCAGCCGGATTGATGCGGAACGACTTCACCGTGTAATCATCCGGGGCGGGGATGTCATCGAGGAACATGCGGGAAGCCCACTGCGTACCGTCCTTGGCGGCGGCGACGTAGCGGATTTCGGGGGTCAGAGCGTGGCCGGGAGAGAGGAGCGCGTACAGCGTATGTGCCATTCCGGGGGGGAAGCGGCGTATGCGCGACGGGGTCAGGAACTCCGATTCGAGGAACTCCTGCGGCGGTATGGCCGGCGATGTGTCGGGCATGCATATGGCGCGGACCTGTCTGGAGATGAGCGGGATGTCCTGTACATGGTCGCGGACCGACAGGGAGAGTGTAAACAGCTCGGGGGTGCGTCCTGCGGCGGCGCGCTCGCGCATACGCGTCTGCAGGATGTCGGCCAGCGGGAGGGTCACCTTGCCGGCGTATGGCCATAGCGTCTGTGCGAAAACCGGCCCGGCGTCGCCCGGAGAGATGACAACTGTCACGTCGACGGATTGCGCGTCGGTCGACAGCGATACGTCATCAAGCTCAGAAGAAAACAGGATTCTGTCAGGGAGATTCGAAAAAGAAGCGGACATAATGCGAAGTTAATGTTTTTTTTCAAGAAATCAAACAGCTCCGGCGATACTTACGGGGCAGAAATCGCGGAACGGGAAGCGGAGGGCGCCGATGAGCAGGGTATCCGCGGCGTCGGTCCCGTCGGTGCGGAGCTCGAGGGGGTCTTCCTCGGACTCGGGGAGTTTTTCTCCGGCCTTGTTCTTCTCCCATCCGTTGCGCCCCTGGCGTACGCCTGCGGCCTGGAGGGCCAGGATCAGATCCTGGTTGGCCGAACGGTTGATCATGGGGACCAACCGCTCGCGTCCGGCCAGGGCCGAATTGATAAGCAGATACTTCTCATGGTGGGGCATCGGATTACCGAGATATACCGGCTCGACGCGCCATCCCCACCGCTCGAATTCATGGCAAACCGTCCAGAAGATGTCCTGGTTGTTTACGGCATAATTCGAGCCCAGCGCGGTCGAATCGTAATAATAGACAACCGTCTTATTCGCATGATGGGCGTAATGGGTGCAGAAATCGGCGATCAGCTCCGGAATCTTCCGGTCGTACTTGACATAGAAAGAGCGGATGATGTTGAAACGTCGGGCGTTGGCGGGGTCGGGCTGTCCGGCCACGATCCAGTTGATGTTGGCATTATAGTCCATCCCGATACAGAGGGGCGCAAGCGGATCGAGGTCGGCGTCGGCCCGTGAATCGATGGCCGAGGGGTCGAAATCGTATCCGAGAGAGTCGAGATAGCCGTTGTCGACGGCTTCGTATTTATGCTCCTCGCGCAGACAGGAATAAAACCCGTCCTTGGCGATGCCGATGCGCCGGCACAGGATCGAAGTCTGGAACGTCAGCGGTGTAAGGTCGCGCTTCATCTGGCGGATGTAATTCTCACCGAGGAGCTGCAGATTCTCAATTGATGAATACTCCCTGTAATATACCGCGACAGAGCGCATCTGGTTCAGGCGGCGGTCGAGCCGTCGGATGTGCGCCTGCAGATAGTCCGGCGGGGCTACTCCTTTGGCTGTGAATTCGCGCACCTTCTGCTTAAGCCTGTAAATCTCATATACGGCCGCCTCGATGGCCGCGATCAGCTCCGGATCCATGCGCTCACGGTAATGGAGGAACCAGGATCCGCGCGAAGTCTGCGGCATGTCCGAAAGTACCAGCATCGAATGATTGCAGGAATGGCGGCCGAAATGTGACTTGATGCCGCCGTTGGCCGGCAGGACTTCCTCCTTCAGCTTGCGGTAATCGATGAACTTCGCCTCATCGACCAGGATCCAGGAGAGGGTCAGCGAGTTGGCCGAACCCGGGCGGTCCTGCGAGATGACGACCGCCTGCGATCCGTTATAGAACGAAATCACATGCTCGTTATCGGCCACCGGCGTAATGGGTTCGCCGAACCCCTTGGGGCGCTTCTTCCCGATGACGAAATGAATCCCTTCGACCAGTCCCCAGCGCCTCCATGCGGCCAACAGCCCCGGGATCGTGTTCGTAAGGCCGTGCTTATATGTAGGCACGACGATACCCCCGGTCGAGCCCTTCATGCGCTGCATGTTGCGGAGCATGAAGGGTGCGGCGATCGAGTCCGTCTTGCCGGTACGTCGTCCCGCGACGATGACCGAAGTATTTGCGGCCACAAGCTGAGCCAGCCGCTGCGGGCGGTTGAAATATACTTTCATGGCTGTCAGGTGTTCGGGATGTCCTGCCCGGCGTCCGGCATTTTCGGGAACAGACTGTCAAACTCCAGGTCCGCCTCCTCATAGGACACATCCTCGATGTCCATCGACTCGGCGCCGTACTTCTCGAGCAGCTGCGTGATCTTCTGCTGCAGATTCGGAATCGGCTTGATGCCCAGCACGCGCGGGTCCTCGGTAGCCGTGAAGGGCTGTATTACGATCCGGTCATAAGGGATGGCCTTCTCATCTTCGAGGTCAACGCGGTTATGACGTGCGTAAGAGGAAGCCGCCCGCTCCATGGTCTTCGTATCCTTGCGCTTCTGTGCCATGCGGTAAGTCTCGAGGATCATCTCATTGTAGCGCCATCGGTGGAACTCGCGTGCGGCCTGAGCGAGATTGGGAAGCATAGCCTTACAGACCGCAAGGTCGGAATAAGCCGTAGGCTTCGAAACGGAATGGCGCTGCATGACCTCAGAGACGAACTCGCGGTCGGGGGCGTCCGGATTTGCGACAAACCAGTTATACATCTCGCGAATGCGCAGGACCTTGGCGACGATCTCCTCCGGATACTTCCTTCTGAGTTCGTCCTCACGCGTAAACATATCGAGGCGGCACGCCTCCATAGCCGAAACCATAGCCATAAGATCAAACGGGATTATTCATTACTCGTCGTCCTCCATATCGAGCAGGGATCGGCGGCAGTTCTCCAGGGCGAGCGGTGAGCCGACCTTGGCGAGCTCCATCTCCTGAGTCAGGATCCTGATCTTCGAGGCCGTCTTGCCGCGGCGGTATGCCTCGCTTACCGCCGTCGAGCGGTCAGCGATGTCCTGGCGCAGCACGTCTGCGGGGATGCCGAGCACCACCGCCATATCCGAGATAGGGAGATAGACCGAGGCGAACTTCTCAACCGCCTCCAGGTCCTGAGCCGAGTAATTCATCGAGAGGTACTGAATGATTGTCAATAATATCGCGGACCCCGTCAAAGAGAGCCGCGCAGAGGGGAGGGTCCGAAGTCACGGTGTGCGCCTCATAACGATTTCCGCGGGTAAGGTTCTGCGAAGTCACCACAGCGACCGGTGGAGCCGAGCGAGGGCGTATGACGATAACCTTCGAATGGTTTTCGGCCAGATGTACGGACTTCATCACCCTCGAGAGGAACACCCAGAGGCGGAGCGTCTTCTGCGTAGCCTTGAAATCGAGCACAAGGTGTACCTCGGTGCCCGGATTGCGCTGCTGAATGAAATGGAGCCTTCTGAGGAACTCCTCCGATATGGAGAAAGAAGTCTGCCAGACTTCCGCCGGACCGGTCTGCTCCAGGATCCACTCCAGGATATCGGCCGTCTGCACGACATTCGACAGAAAAGCCTGTGTGGGGACTTCCGCCAGGGGCTGGAGGAAAGCCGAAATGTCCGCACCGCGCTTCATGCTTCCTTGTGTTGCGCCTTAGCCGGGGTCGCCTTGGGGGGTTCTGCTTTTGCCGGGGTAGCTTCAGAGCGTGCGCCCGAAAGCGAACTGTCAGCGGCGGCGGTGAAAGTATCGTATACCTTCCAATTCTCATGCAGCCTGCGGTCAAGCGCTATGAGATCCCGCAGGAAGGGATACCTTTCCGAATCCGGGCACGGGTGGTCGGTCAGCGTCAGCATGCGCAGGCGCACATGGAGTTCGCGCATACGCTGCAGAATCGAATAATTCTCCGTATAGCGGGCGATCACGTCATCGGGGAGCGAATCATGGTCAGGGCGTCGCCCGAGGAGCCTTTCGGCCTTCCGGTCACTGTCCTGCGGGGAGTCCTCACCGAGGGCGAGCGAATCCGCGATCGCATCCACCTGACGCTCCATGTCGCGGACCTGGTCGTGCGTCAGGTCGAGCACGCGGAAATCATAATACTTCTGGAGCTCGTGCTCCAGGAAGGGGAGTCGCGAGAGGGGGTCGGCCATGAGGTTGGCGTAAAGGATACGGTTGCCGGTCAATTGGAGGAGCATCGTAGCCCCTTTCTCGAACGAGCGTTCCTGCGGGTCGGCATCGAGCCATGCCTTAATCGCGGCAGTAAAATCGTGGTTCATGAACTTGGATTTTTTCGGGTCATGCCTTATTATCGATGCCGACGGCAAAAACCATGTTATATCCCATCGGCTGGAGCAGCCGGAACATCGAAGTAAAAGTCGAACCCGTAGTAATGATATCGTCAAAAACGAGCAGATTACGCTCCTGTGGAGCCGTAACGAGGTCGTATACCGCGCCGACGCGTTCACGCGAGCGTGCGGCAGCCACGACCGGATAGAAGGGTATTTCCAGGGTTTCCGCCAGCAGGCGTCCGGCCTCGATGGCGAAATTCCAGTCGCGGTGACGTCTTGCCGGAGGGACGGTCAGGGCCCATCCTGCGGCGCGGAGATCTCCCGGAAGCACCTTCCGGATGTATTCGGCCACGGCGGCGGCGAAACGGTGAATGTTCGAGCGGTCCTCCTTGATTTCCTTCAGGGTAGGTCCGAACACCGAACGTCGCCATACGCAGAAGGTCATGAACATGGGGGAACGGGCCACCATATGGGAACGCCCCGGCGAGAAATCGCAACGGGGCTCGATGCCGTCGGCATTCCATTTGCGGCGGGCCGTCGCGGCGAAGGGATCGGGGTCAGCGGATGGTGCGGCGTCCGGGTGGGGAATGCCGGCCCCCGGAGGTGCGGAATCCGGCGCGGGCACCAGAGATGCGAGCGCAGCGAAATCCGTCACCCCCGGGGGCGGGATATCAGCGGCCAGCGCCTCAGGCAGCGGAGCAGTCGATCTCACCGTCCTCGGTCTTAAATGTACCGCGGTAATGGGGGGATGGAATCTCGTCTGTGACTTCGACGCTGACGGTAGTCGCGGTGGTGCCGGTGGGTCCCTGGCCGTTGTCCTGCGCTACGGTGGTCTTTGTGGTCCAGCGGTCATTGCCGACAACGCGGAAATTCTTCCTCATGTCCTGGAATATGAAGAGCGAATCCGTATTGTTGAGCCAGGAGGCGAGAGCCGAAGCCTCCTCCCCTACTCCGGGATGAACGAGCGTCAGCTTGTTTATCTGGGTCTGTGAAGGCTGCTCCCCCTGTGCCTCCGACTGGTGCTGGGACTTCTCGGGGAGAATGTCGATATACTTGAATACCGCATCTGCGGCCAGTACGAAAGAGCCCTGCAGGACTGCCGAAGTAGGTCTTCCCTGCTCATCGCGGGGAAGATCGGGGAACGAGACGATATCCGACTTCGAGATATACCATACACGGCGCATTATGGAAGGCATTTCCGGCGTACCCTGACACCAGCCTACCGACTTCTGAAGGGTAGTACACTTTTTAGCCATGATAGAGAGAAAGGATTATCATGCCGCGAGCCCGACAACGAGCAGACGGCGGGGGTCAATAGATTCGAACTGCACACCGAAGAACATGGTAGCGATGTAAGAGAGGATGAAAGGCTTGTATTCCTTGACCATCACATTCTCCTCGTCACCCATCTGGTCATAACCGATGAGCATGTTCGCCTTTGTGGAGACATGGAAGAACTTCGAACCCGCCTTTGACTGGAGGGGGCAGAAAACGAGACGTCCGTCGGAACCTTCGACGGTGGTCTTGCCGTACTCGGTATTGTAGGGGAGCGCTCCATGGAGCATCTGGTATCCTTCGTTATAGTCATCGAGGAAATCCTGTGTGCAATAGAGATAGCACTGCTGTCCGCGGAGTTCGGGGTCCATCGCGCGCAGGATCTTCTTTGCGACGGAGACGGCGTTGGCCGGTGTTACCGGGGCATCGAGCTGCAGGAGGTTCCTGTTTGCAGCCGAGATGTTACCGTCGGCGATTTCCTTTTCGGTGATTGTGTCGTAGCCGTCAAAGAGGTCCTGTGTTGTGTTGCCCTTGGGATTGCGGACGGCAGACCAGATGGCCATGTTGAGCTTGTGCGAAAGGGATTTCGCGATAAGGGCGAGCACGTGCAGGGCGGTAGGAACGGACATCTGACCGTCACCCTTTGTAGCGCCCTGTCCGAGCAGGGTGCCGATTGCGGAGTTAGGCTCGAAATTGGCGACAACGGAACCGAAGTAGGTGCGGAGTTCACGGAAATTGAGCGAGAGGTCGAATTCCGTGACATTTGCGGGGTCGTAAGGAGCGAACTGCGCTTCTCCGGTGATGTCACCGACGCGCTCCGAGTAGCGGACTCCGGGGCGAGAGGTCACGAACGGAAGGATTTCCGTCAGACCGACGATAGGGAGCATAAGGAGGTCGGAGCGGTATGTTACGGCTGCCTCCTGGTATTGCTCAAGAGAGAACTTTAACTTTCCCATGAAGGAGTGAGGAATTAGGAGTGAGGAATTAGGCTTTAGGCGTTAGGCTTTAGGCTTTGGGCTTTAGGGGAGGATGCCGGCCAGTGCGCGTGCGTTATTGAACGACTTGACGAAGCGTTCGGCATCGGAAAGGGGCGGCTGCGTGGCGGCGGTGCCCCTGGCGTTGTCGACGACAGCGGGAGCCGGGGCGGCTGGAGCCTTTTCAAGTTCGGCGACGCGTGCCGTCAGCTCTGCGGCCCCTTTTGCGAGGGCGGCCACGGCGTCCTCCAGGGCCTCGGCCTGTGTGGCGGACAGAGAGAGCGAGCCGTCATCGGCGGCGGTGACGGGTTCGTTTTCGGGCGCCTTGACGGCAGCCGAAATTGCATTGAAGATTTTTCTGTTCATATCTGTTGATGTTTCCTGCTGCGATGTGAGGGGGGGCGATGTGCGGTTGTCCCGGGAGCGTGCTCCGGCGAAAAAAGCGGCAGCCGAACCGAGCACTCTGGCGAAGAGCGAGCGGTCGTCCTCCTGCGTTGATGTCTCCTCTGCGGATGCCATGATTTGCGCCGTACTGTCCTCCGTGAGGACCGGCACGGGGATACCGGCTTTGGAAAAATCCGCAGCCAGCGACTCATCGATGCATGCGCGGACATCCTCGGGATAGTCCGTGATCTCATCGACAAACCCCCAGTCAAGCGCCTCCTGCGGGGAGAGCCATCCTCCGACCTTCATGAGCTCGAGCAGTTCAGCTTCGGGCTTGCGGCATCGGGCGGCATACATGGATGCCAGGCAGCGGTCGATCTTGTCAAGGTCGTCGCGGGTCTGGCGAAGCTCTGCGATCAGAGAATCGAACTGCGAGGCGTTGAGCTGGTTTATCTTTGCGAACTGCACCGAACACTGATGTATCAGGTACATTGCCCCGCGGTCGATCGAGACGTGTTTCGCCCCGAGCGAAGCGACGGTGGCGGCCGAAGCGTTGAGTCCTACGAAATGTACCGAGACATTACCGTGATTGCGGAAAGCGGCGGAGATGGAAAGTCCCGTGGCCAATGAGCCACCGGTCGAATTGACAAGTACCGAAACCCTCTTTCGGTCGAGCGCGGCGAGAGTATCATCGACCTTATCGGAGTCGAAATCGGGACCGCCGACGGATCCCTTCAGATGCATGTGGTAAGACTTGACGGGCATAATACGGGCAATAAATTACAGTGCGAAAATAACGGTGTGTGACTAAGGTTCAAAAGACTATAAAAAAGCCCTTCCGGCGCCGCGAGGGGTCACCGGAAGGGTCCAGCCAATAAACAGGCAGCCAAAACAAATTGATTACGAATCGGGATAGAGGACTGCGCACGGGAAAAGAGTGCGGACGGCGGTATGCGTCACCTCATAAGAAAAATCAGCGGGCTCGGATCCGAGGAGACCCGAAGAAGCGGACTCCGAGATTTTGGGGAAGGGGGGATAGCATGACATTATGAGCCACTGTGCGCCGTTCTGGTCAATGACGACAAAAGCGGGATTGGCGAGTCTTGGTATCGCCAGGGAAGAACGGAAAGTCAGATTTGCGGTCTGCGAGAGGCTACGGGCGGTGCGGACTTCGGTACGAACGGCCTTGGCGGAATCCCCAACCGGAATCCAGACCGGCTCGACCGAGACGGGCACGGTGATTCCGGCGACCGCCATAAGGGGGGCCGACGGAGGGAGATCGGAAGCATTGAGGACACCGACAGCGCGGATGCCCGGTAAAGAATAGAAGTCACACATAATGGCAGAAACAGAGTAAAATCATGTCATGTGTCCCCGTTCGGGACAAACCGGACAGAAAATGTCCGAAAGGAAGCGAAAGGAAATGTACGGAAAAAGGCATTCCGAACTTGTAGTCATTTCGCGCATTTTTTCGCTTGCCGCAGGGCGGCCTTTCTGTAGACATCGCGCTTACGCTGATAACGCTTTGCGATGGCATTGAAATTTCGTTCATCGGGCTCGATGCCGTTAGCCTCCATGAAAGCGTAGATCAGGTCATCCTGACGCCGGAAGACGGCCTGGAAGCGGTGTAGGGCCTTCCAGAGGGCAACGTCGAAGCGTGTGCGGATGAGATCGACAAACAGCCTGCAGGCGGTCGGCGAGAGCCAGAAGTAATATCTGGTATCCTTAGCCGCGAACGAAGGGAGCAGGACGGACACGGAGTCGGGTCCGGGCGGCTCTGGCCGGAAATCCGCCGGGGGCCGACGGAGGAAGACCTGCAGAAAATCAGCCTCCGGCGAGCCCCTGCGGATTTCTATGGGGTCTGCCCCACCGGAGTCGAACCGCCACCACTGGGCCAGGTAGGGGTCAAGGGTAATTGGAATCGTCATGAAGCAGAAAAAGAAAGAAGCAAAAAAGATAAAATCAAAACAGGTGCAAATATATAAAAAATCCGAAAAACCTGCAACGGTACAACGCTGAAAAAAGCGGAGGGTACACGGCGGGACCCTCCGCTTCATGGAGCGAATCAGAAAAACGTCATGAAAGCAAAATCATGTATCGGGCGCATCGGGAGCCGGCTCGGGATCGGGCCGGAGTCCGTACTCGTTGGAATTGAAGAAGGCATCCGGAGTCGTGTTGAGCAGATCCCTGACTGTCATGGCCACCGCAGCGGGCACTCTATCCATCGCCTCCTGTTTGGTGGGGATTACGAGTGCGAGATTGGCGATTTGTACGGCCATGGCCCCCATAACGAGCCCGGGGGTCAGGACACCCGCCTGCGGATCGGAACGGCAAAACGAATCAATAGCATCGGCGATAGTCTGCGAGAGGCGGTAAGAGACTTCGAGTTCGGTCTGTTGTTCAGTCATTTTCGTGTCGTTCTATGATTACTACATGAGCTTTGGGAAGCTGAGCGTCCTGGACTAACTCTGCAAGGTGTTTTCCAAACTGTTTGGCGAGGCGCATCGCGGTCTCATCATCGGATAGCGCCAAAGTCCGGATTGTTTGGGCGGAGACTATTTCCAATGCGGCGATCAAGGCAGCGACCTGCAGCCCGCCATGGGAAGCGGCAGTGTAGTCCTCGATAGCCTTATGGAGCGCACGGGACAGCTCCATGACTTGATTAGTGTTTATTTTCATTGTATCGTGGGGTTAAAGGTTATTGACGGAAAAAAACGGAATCATCATCGTCGGCGACGGGTCCGGAGAGTGCTGACTCGAACACAAGTTCGGATTCAAGGGCGAGCCCGTAACGGTCGCGCAGCACCTCATAATCGAAGCAAAGCGCCTTAGGGCGGACGGACTTCATGAGTTTGCGCGCGGCAGGTCCGGAGCCTTCCCAAGTAACATCGAACTCACCGGACTGCTTGAGCAGATAAAAGCGGTCCTGCTTGAGTCCGAGGAAATAAGGCTGCGCCTTGAGATAAGAGAGAAGCGTGGGCCAATTTGACTTATTTGCAGTCGGGCTTGCCGACGGGCCTTTGGAGAAAAGGAGCTGAATTGCAGCCGGATTGAGGAAAAGCAGCTTTCTCGGCTTAGCGAAAGAAACCGCATCAGCGGCCTTTCCTATCGGGGTGAACGAGCGCAGCTCCTTGATACGGAAATGAGCGGTATCGACAATGCGTCCCTGCGAATACAGCCCCTGGAACACATTCCAGAAATCGGACATTTCCGAATTCTGGTCAAGGTCCTCATTCTGCCGGATAAGGAATCCGGCGGCCACCGGCAGGAGCGCCTCATAACTGATCGGAATATCGATAAGGTCCTGCATTACCGCCAGGGCGGCCATACATATGCTCCATGAATTAAGAACACGAGCCACGACTCCGCGTCCGGCCAGCTCCGAGAGATCCTTTCGTGCCCTTTCGAAAGCATCAGGGAACCGTGCTTCAAAATCCTTGCGGCAATCAAGAATGCGGAGCAGCAGATGTATGTTGCCCTTAGCGCAGCGGGCCACGAAATCATTCAGGCGGCAGAGCTGCTCCTCAGAGAACTGGGTCCTGGTAAGATGAATGAAGATCAGACGCGAGAAAAGCGCCATGTCCTGTGTGGGTTTATCCTGTCCGCAGATTGCGAGAGAAGAAGTAACGACGGAGCGGAAGATGCGTTTGTCCCCGTCCATGTTCTTCTTAGACTGTCCGGCACCGTCAAAAACGGTCTTAAGGAAATTGATCTTAGAGGGATGCACGTCATTTTTGTACTCATCGACCACATTGAGGTAATTGACCGACTGAGTCATCAAGTCGTTAAACGCCGGGATAGTCAGGGCATCGAGCGAAGGGGGTTTGCAGAAACGCATGAACACCGTCTGCAGCAGCGAAGCGAGAGTAGACTTACCGGTACCCTTTTCACCGAAAAGGTTCAGGATCGGGAAAGCCCCCTGATTAAGCGGGTAACAGACATCCCGGAAACAGGCCGCCAGCAGATAAGAGAAAGCGATCGCACCGGCATCTCCGAAAGACTCCGTAATACCCGAGACGAAACCGTGCATCGACAAAGCGCCAGGGGACTCCGGGGTGCAGATGAAAGAACGTTCGAACTGATATGCCATCGGATCGGACTTATAGAGGTCCGAAGTAGCCGGGATAAAGAAATTCCGCTTTCCGTCAGGCGAAACGATTCCCATATCGTCTACGGGGTGAAAAGATCCGTCAAGATATATTCCATTGCCGAAAGCGTAGAGACGGTGTTCGGCAGACCAGCCGAGAGCGTTGACAGGGAAAGCGGACCGGGTGTTCTGGAAACAGTACCAGAGGATCTTGCTCAGTTTGTCCGACTTTGCCAGCCAGATGTAAGAACCGAGCGAAGTAACGCGCGTGCAGAACGACTGAATTGCAAAGAAATCGGACTGTTTGAGCACGAGTGTACTCTCCTGCCCTTCCTCATTGCGTATCGTAAAGATACGTATCGAGTCCTCCGGCTTGATGAGATGGAAATGTGGAATGAGAATGAAATTCGACAGGCGGATCTCATTGTCGTTCTCATCGATGGAATAATAAGAATTGTTGCGGATGACGAACCCGTGCGGGCGGGTCTTGGCATCGAGCTCCTCCTGCGTCGGCTGCCCCTCCTTTCGGGCCTGCAAACCCTTTGCCTGTGCTGCGGCCTTCTTCCAGAGCGAGACGGATCCGTCGACCTTAGCGAGGTCGCGGCAAGTCTGGTCGAGCCGGTCCTGGGGACAGGCGGCGAGAATGTCGGCGATTTCCGCAATGACCTTCTGCCGCGAAGCGAGGCGGCGGGCCATGGCGAATCGCTTTTCCGCGAGCCAGGGGATGAACGGCTGTTCCTCGATGGCAAAGAAGTCATCGCGCGAAGAGATAAACGAATCGGCATCCTGCTTTTCGCCGTCGGGGGACTGCGGAATTTCGCAGACGGTAACGAAGAAGCCTGCCTTAACGGCGAGCGCACCGCCGCGAGCGACAGCCGCGATGCCGGGCGGAAGCGTGTCTGGATCCTTCTGCGGGTCGGAATCCGGAATGAAACATACAGCGTCCGTATACTTGCGCAGCTGCTCGAGCTGTGACTGCGTCAGGGCGGTACCGAGAGGAGCGACAGCGTTATCTATACCGATCGACTGCAACCGCATGACGTCGGGAGCCCCTTCGACGACAATGACGTAATCCGCCTTGCGGGCGGCCTTTACGGCGCGGTTGATACCGAAAAGTAGGTCTGATTTGTGGAAAACCGGAGAATCCGAAGAATTGATGTACTTTCCTCCCGGGCGTGAGTCATCGAGCTTGCGTGCGGTAAATCCGACGATGCGCCCCGTACGATTCCGGATAGGGATCGTGAGGCGTCCGGCAAAGAGGAAATACAGATTTCCCGACTGCCGGTCACGCCGGAGTATGCCGAGCTCAATGAGATCGTCCTTCGGCAGGTCATAGCTGTTGACGAAATCCATGAACGCCTGAGACTGCGGGGCGTACCCGATACCGGCCTCAGCCGCGAAGTCCCTGCTCCAACGGGAGTATGCGTAATCCCGGGCGGCCTTAGCGGGGACAGAGTCGGCTTCCAGAGCCTTTACGAAATGGTTCTGGCAGACGGCCACGAGTTCAAAGAGGGCTTCACGGTGTGCGGCCTCCTTCTTCTGTTCGTCAGACTGTTCGCGGGAGAGATACTCCACCGGAATATTCTGCGACTGTGCCACAGAAACGACCGCTTCCTCGAACGAGAGGTGTTCCTTATGCTGAATGAAAGAGATTGCATCACCGCCTGCATGGCATCCGAAGCAATGCCATAGCCCCTTGTCGGGGGATATGGCCAGCGATGGCGTATGCTCGCCGTGCAGGGGGCAGCAAGCGAAGAAACGTGAACCCTTTCGGTGCATGTCCGGCATATAGGGGCGGAGCACCGAGACGATATCCGCGTCGCGGACAGCGTCGACAGTCTTATCAGAAATCATACACGCGGAGTTTGGAAGGGCCAGCCTTGTAAAGAGAAATAAGATCGCTTCCTTTGTACATAGCACGAGAGGAAGCAGAGACGAACACAGGCTTCACCATACCGCGTTTTCGCAGCCGGAAGAGAGTAGAGACCGAGATCCCGAGGATCCTGGCGGCCTCCGCCCTTGAATACAGAGCCGAAGGCTTGATGTCAGAAACAGTATAATACATAAAAAAGCAGCAAAATGTATTCAGTAACGCAACACGCAAAAGAAACCCGGGATACCGGAAGCGACGACCTTAACCCTTTTAGCACCTTCGGCCGCGTTAGTCCTCGATGCAGCGGCCTGAGCTGAACGAACGAAAGCAGCACTAAAGATAGCGGCCTGTCCGGGCTGCATGTTAGCGATGAATCGGGCCAGAGGCACATCCTCAGCGAGTATAATAGGGACGAATTTGTTTTGCATGTCGCGGGAAAATCATTATTTTTGTGGTGCAAAGTTAATCATAAAAAACTGAAAATGTAACGTTTGCGTTCCATTTATTACGTTAATAAGTGTTAATGCATTATAATATGCTGAATATCAAATACATAAATGAGTTGATTCGCAACTCAAAATTAACAAAGACCGAAATAACGAAGCGAGTGGGGTTAAGCCGTCCGGCGCTTGACCGCCTATTGGCGGGGAGCGACGTAAGGGTTAGCACGCTTGAGAAGCTGAGCGAGGTACTTGAGGTACCGATGATGTTTTTCTTCAGCGGGACCCAGCAGCCTATCACGATTCATACGAGCGGGGCGAACAGTCCCGGGATGATGAGCGGGGGCAACATCACGATGTGTGACCAGACGGAAGAGATCCGACGCCTCAGGCTTGAGCTTTCGCTGAAAGAAGAGCTTTTAAAAGCTAAAGAAGAGCTGCTGGCGATGTACCGACGTACGAACGGCGATTCACCCGGAGGTATCGGAACCGCGGGCGAAATCGCGGGCGGGAACTGAACAAAAGATAAGAAACAGAGCAATCACGAAATCTAACGACCTGATACCGAGCGCCGACAGCACCTAAGACCGAAAATGTCTTCTAAGCTGTCGGTCCTGGGTTCGAATCCCAGCCGCTTCACCGAGGGGTCATCTGCGGATGACCCCTGTCTTTTTATTTACAACCTACTCATTTTTAGGTACATCTTTGCCGAGGTATACCGGAAGCAGGGATTCCAGCAATCCGCGTTCCACCTCTTCGTTGGGGAAGCCAAGTCGATACCGGGCGCGGCGCTCGTCAAACCCTTTGACTGTAAGGTAGCCGCTTTGGAACAATATTGGCACCGGATCACGAAAAGCCGGTTCGAGTCCGGTCAGGTCACCGCTCGTACGCTCTATGTTGTCGAAGTCATAAAGTGGCATATTAGTACGCTTTATCAGCTCTACGAGCATTGCCGGCGTGCCGGTATTAAACCAATAATCGTCAAACATCCTGTTCTGCAGCACATTCAGCAGGCTGTACGGATTGTATATACCCTCTGTAGCCTTGCGTGTGAAGCGGTAGCCATCATAGCATCTTTTCAGTCTGACCAAAGTATCGCCGTAATCATCCCCGATACTGTCGGCCAAATTACGGATATCCTCGCCAAACACCCCTGCAAGCTCGGATTCCGACACCCCGCATAGCGCGTTGTAAGTAGGCTGAAGGGTGATGTCGCGCAGGTTGTTGAGGTCGGAGAATACACTGACTTTCCCAAATCGGGTCACTCCTGTCAGAAAGGCAAACCGTATGTAAGGGTCGCAGCTCTTCAGCACACCGTAAAAAGCCTTGAGTGTATTTCTGAAATCCTCAGTGCGCCGTGTATTGAAGATATTGTCAAGAAGGGGCTTGTCATATTCATCGATAAGCACCACGACACGCCGCCCCGTAACCTGATATATGGTTTTGATCACACTGGCAAAGCGCAGTGACGCATCGGGATATTTCGGAGTAAGGCCGAAGTCTTGTTCCCATTCGGCAAGTGCGCTGTCGAGCATACGGTCAAGACTCCCGTCATCTGAATTGTAATTCTGCGAGTTGAGGTCAATATGCAGTACCGGGTACTCGGTCCAGTCATAATCAACGCCATCAATATACAGACCGGCAAACAGATCCCGCCGTCCCCGGAAGAAGGCCTCAAGGGTAGATATGAGCAGACTCTTTCCGAAACGCCGCGGACGACTCATGAAATAATACTCCCCTTCCTGCACAAGTTGCCATACGTATCGGGTCTTGTCGACGTAGACGTATCCGGCCGACCTCAGTTTCTCAAAGCTCTGTATTCCGATAGGGTACTTTCTGCTCATGGGGATATCTGCGGGTTTGATTAGATTGCAAATATAACACATTTCCGCGACATTTCCGCATTAAGACCGCACATATATACACATATATATCGGCATATCCAGGCATCATGCCGCCGCGTGCCAATACACCTTCCATCCACAGTCTCACATCCCGGCGCGCCCCCCGCCTGCGAGGGGGCAGCGGCGAGGGGGCGCGGCAGGGGCGATACTCATTTTTAGGTAGGCGGTGCCAATTTTTTAAGTCTTTTTCTTTGTGGATAGATAGATTTATAATAATTTTGCAGTTATTGACCGGGCTATGCCGTGTCAGCACCTCCCGACCCGCGTGCAATCACGCTTCCGAAGTGGCCGATACTGCATAAATCTGTCATGAAACAGAGTCTGAAAATCAAAAACAATTAAATAAAACTCTAAAATTTTACAGAACTGCTATGTGGTTATCAAACTCTTCAGTAGGACGTAAGTTCATCATGGCCATCACTGGTGCCGTGCTGGTACTGTTCCTGACTTTTCACTGTTTGATGAACGCAGTCGCCATCGCCTGGCCCGCAGCCTACAACTCAGTCTGCCTCTTCCTTGGGGCTAACTGGTATGCGCTGATCGCCTCGGCCGGTCTGGCAGCGTTTATCGTCGTTCACATCATCTATGCCGTCATGCTGACGCTGCAGAACCGCCGCGCACGCGGCCACGAGCGCTATGCCGTGTCTCGCCGTCCGAAGACGGTGGAGTGGTCGTCGCAGAACATGCTCGTGCTCGGTATCGTAATCCTGGCATTCCTCGTGGTGCACATGATCCAGTTCTGGGCCAAGATGCAGCTCGTGGAAATCCTCGGTGAGCACACGAAAATCCCCGCCGCAGCCGGCACCCTCTTCCTGCAGGAAGCCTTCCAGCAGCCCTGGACTCTTATCGTGTACTGCATCGGTTTCGTGGCTCTCTGGTTCCACCTCAACCACGGTATCTGGTCTATGTTCCAGTCTGTAGGCTGGGACAGCACTGTATGGATCCCGCGTCTGAAGAAGATCGGCACATGGTGGTGCTCTATCGTGGTGGCTCTCTTTATCGCCGAGGGTATCGTGTTCACTGTCAATGCCCACCGTCACCACTATCTCAACGATCCCCAGCTCCGCGAGCAGTACAAGGATATGGTAGTGCCCGAGTATGAGGACGACTTCGGCCCCGCCGCCGTGCAGGCCCTCTCGTCGGCAAGCTACGATGAGTATGTGCAGATGGTAAAGGGTCAGTACCAGCAGATGCAGAATCCCCAGGCCGCCGCTTATTTCGGCGACAAGTACGAGGGGATGATCAACTTTCTGCAGCATCAGGTCGACTTCATCGATTATCTCGAATCGCATCCCGTTGTCGACGAGGATGCCGTGGCTCCCTCCGCTGGTGTGGCAGCTCCTTCCACCCGTAAATAAATCATTTCACTGACGATATGGAAAATATTGATATCACGAAAGTAAAAACAATGAATCCGGCCGATTCCAAAATCCCGGAGGGTCCTATCGCTGAGAAATGGACCAATTACAAGGCTCACCAGAAACTCGTCAACCCGGCCAACAAGCGTAAGCTCGACATCATCGTGGTGGGTACGGGTCTGGCCGGTGCCTCGGCCGCATCGACTCTGGGCGAAATGGGCTTTAACGTGCTCAATTTCTGCATCCAGGACTCCCCCCGCCGCGCTCACTCGATCGCCGCACAGGGAGGCATCAACGCTGCAAAGAACTATCAGAACGACGGCGACTCCGTATACCGTCTTTTCTACGACACCGTGAAGGGTGGCGACTACCGCGCCCGTGAAGCCAACGTATACCGTCTGGCCGAGGTGTCGAACAATATCATCGACCAGTGCGTGGCACAGGGCGTACCCTTCGCACGCGAATACGGCGGCCTGCTGGCCAACCGTTCGTTCGGCGGCGCTCAGGTAAGCCGTACTTTCTACGCCAAGGGTCAGACCGGCCAGCAGCTGCTGCTCGGCGCTTACTCTTCGCTCAACCGCCAGATCCAGCTCGGCAAGGTGAAGAGCTACAACCGCTATGAGATGCACGATGTGGTGCTCGTCAAGGATAAGGACGGTGTGGAGCGCGCACGCGGCATCATCGCCAAGAATCTGGTGACAGGCAAGTTCGAGCGCTTCGCAGCCCATGCAGTGGTAATCGCCACCGGCGGCTACGGCAACACTTACTTCCTCTCTACCAACGCCATGGGCTGCAACGTGTCGGCTGCAATGGCATGCTACCGCAAGGGTGCGTATTTCGCCAACCCGGCTTTCGTGCAGATTCACCCCACATGTATCCCCGTGCACGGCGACAAGCAGTCGAAGCTGACCCTTATGTCGGAGTCGCTGCGTAACGACGGTCGCATCTGGGTGCCGAAGAACATCGAGGACGCCCGCAAGCTGCAGTCGGGCGAAATCAAGGGTAGCGATATCCCCGAGGAGGAGCGCGACTATTATCTGGAGCGCCGCTATCCGGCGTTCGGCAATCTGGTGCCCCGCGACGTGGCTTCGCGTGCCGCCAAGGAGCGCTGCGACAAGGGCTTCGGCGTCAATAATACCGGTCTGGCCGTATTCCTCGACTTCTCGGAGGCCATCAACCGTCTGGGCATCGATGTGGTGCGCCAGCGCTACGGCAACCTCTTCGATATGTATGAGGAGATCACCGATGTCAACCCCGGCGAACTCGCCTGCGAAAAGGATGGCGTGAAGTACTACAACCCGATGATGATCTTCCCGGCTATCCACTATACTATGGGTGGCATCTGGGTTGACTATGAGCTCCAGACTTCAGTGAAGGGTCTCTTCGCAATCGGTGAGTGCAACTTCTCCGACCACGGTGCCAACCGCCTCGGCGCATCGGCTCTGATGCAGGGTCTGGCCGACGGTTATTTCGTGCTCCCCTACACTATCCAGAACTATCTGAGCGACCAGATCTCCGTACCCCATTTCTCTACCGACCTCCCCGAGTTTGCCAAGGCCGAGGCTGAATGCCAGGCCAAGATGGACCGCCTGATGAGCATCCAGGGCAACCGCACTGTCGACTCTATCCATAAGGAACTGGGCCGCGTGATGTGGGACAACGTAGGTATGGCCCGCACCAAGGAGAGTCTGGAGGCTGCCCTTAAGAAAATCAAGGAGATCCGCCATGACTTCGACACCAATGTCTACATCCCCGGCTCGGCAGAGGGTATGAACGTGGAGCTCGACAAGGCTTTCCGTCTCAACGACTTCATCACAATGGGCGAACTGATAGCCTACGACGCTCTGAGCCGCAACGAATCATGCGGCGGTCACTTCCGCGAGGAGTACCAGACCGAGGAGGGCGAGGCAAAGCGCGACGACCAGAACTGCTTCTACGTAAGCTGCTGGGACTATCAGGGCAGCGACGACAAGGCCCCCGAGCTTATCAAGGAGCCCCTGCATTATGAAGCCATCAAGGTGCAGACACGTAACTATAAGTCATAAACCTCTCTAAAACACACACAGACAACACAATGGATGATATAATGAAAGTCAATCTCAAGGTGTGGCGTCAGGCCGGACCTCGGGAGAAGGGCGAGTTTAAGACTTATATGAATGTCGAGACTACCCCTGACACTTCTTTCCTCGAAACTCTTGACATCCTCAACGAGCAGCTCGTGGAGAATCATGAGGAGCCCATCGTATTCGACCACGATTGCCGCGAGGGTATCTGCGGCATGTGCTCGCTCTATATCAACGGTCACCCGCACGGCCCGGCTACAGGTGCCACTACCTGCCAGCTCTATATGCGCCGCTTCAAGGATGGCGAGACCATCACGGTGGAGCCCTGGCGTTCGGCCGCTTTCCCGGTTATCAAGGACCTGATGGTCGACCGCAACGCGTTCGACAAGATCCAGCAGGCCGGCGGCTACGTCAGCTTCAACTGCGGCGGCGCCCAGGATGCCAATGACCTCCCGATCTCGAAGGTCAACGCCGACGAGTCGATGGACTCGGCCAGCTGCATCGGCTGCGGTGCATGCGTGGCAGCATGTAAGAACGGTTCGGCCATGCTCTTCGTGTCGGCCAAGATCAGCCAGCTCGCCCTGCTCCCGCAGGGTGCCGTGGAGAAGGACCGCCGCGTGCGCGCCATGGTAGCCAAGATGGACGAACTCGGCTTCGGCAACTGCACCAACACCGGTGCCTGCTCCGCCGAGTGCCCGAAGAACATCAAGCTCTACAACATCGGCCGCATGAACCGCCACTTCATCGCCGCCAAGTGCAAGGAGTAAGCCTCCGGCCACTCCCTACACTTCCCATACCGACAGCCGCGATAAGCCTCACCGCTTGCCGCGGCTGTCTTTTTCCTCCCCGCCGAGAACGTTAGACACTGTGGCCGGATGCGGCTCATAGTCGTCTACCTCATTGTCGGATTCGTGCCAGACAGGCATCCGGCGTCTGACTTCCCGGATGCCGGATGCTTTTTCTTGACTTAACTGGTGGTAGAATGGAGGCAAATCGCTAAATTTGCAGTCATGAAATGGAATTCTCTTCATATCGCACTGCTGGCGACGGTGACGTTGCTCGCCGCGGCCTGCGCCAGCATCGGCAATCCTTCGGGGGGCGCCCGCGATGAGCAGCCGCCAAGATTCGTGCGCGCTAATCCCGCTCCGAACTCGGCAAATGTGCCCCTCTCTGCCGATAAGGTCAACATAGATTTCGACGAATTGGTAAACGTTAAGGATGCCATGCAGAAGGTGGTGGTGTCGCCTCCGTCGAAAAGCGTTCCGCGTGTGGCCTCGCAGGGGCGACGCGTGACGGTGAGTTTCACCGATTCGCTGCTCCCGAATACCACTTATACCATCGATTTCGCTGATGCCATCGAGGATAACAATGAGGCGAATCCGCTGGTGAATTTCTCATATACGTTTTCCACCGGTCCTGTGGTCGATTCGCTGCGCATCGCCGGACGCGTGCTCTCGGCCTTAGGTATGGAACCGATGCAGTCCAAGATCGTAGGCGTGCACCGCGTGGCCTACGATGCCGACTCGGTGATGATACCCGATGTGCGCCCCCTCCCTCCGCTATCCGACACTACGGCCAATATGCAGGCCCTGCCCGCAATCTTCCACCGGATGTTTGACCGCGTGGCCCGCACCGACGACCGCGGACGCTTCTCTATCGAGGGTCTGGCTCCCGGACGTTACCGCGTATATGCACTTGATGATACCAATTCCGACTATCTCTTCTCCTCCCCCGAAGAGGAGATGGCTTTCTATGAGACGGTGGTAGAGCCATACTCCGAAAGCGCCACCGCCACCGATACCATCTTCAATACCAAACTCGGCACAGTCGACAGTATCGTCACCCGCCCGCGCACCGTTTTCCTTCCCAACGACCTGCTGCTCCGCTCGTTTCTGACCGACAGGAAACAGCAGTTTGTAAGTTCGTATACACGTCAGGATTCCACACGCATCAATCTGGTGTTCAACGCGCCCAACCGTCCGGCACCCACTTTCGCGCTTGCCGGAATCGATGATGCCGCCGACTGGTATGTGATGGAGCGCTCCGAAGGGGCCGATACCATCTCGCTGTGGATCAAGGATCCGCGCATCATCGCTACCGACACGCTGCGCCTGGCCGTGGGGTATCAGAAACTCGACTCGCTGAGCCGCTACATTACCGTGAGCGACACGCTGCGCCTCACTACCAACCGCCCCCGCAAACCGAAGGCTCCCAAGGCCGACAAGAAAAAGAAGGAGGCGGAGGCCGACACTACCCCGCCGCCGGTAAAACTGATGCAGTACAGTCTGGTCAGCAGTCAGCTTGATGTCGACCGCCCGCTGCTGATTCAGACCGACGCACCTCTGGCACGCCTGGACTCGGCGGCGTTCCGGCTCGAAGAACTCGTGGATACCCTTTGGACCGACACCGGGCGCCCCCGTCTGCAACGCGATTCGCTCAATCCGCGCCTATACCGCATCGAGCGCCCGTGGAAATACGGCACTAAATACCGCCTTTCAGCCGATACCCTTGCCATGGAGAGCATCTACGGTCTCTCTACGGCACCGTTCAGTCAGGAATTCAGCACAAAGGCCGAAAAGGAATACTGTTCGCTGATACTGAATGTGGCTGACTGGCCCGCCGCGCTTCCGGCATTTGTGGAAATCCTGAGCCAGTCGGATGCGCCGACACGCCGTATGCCTCTCGAAGGAGGACGGGTGAGATTCAACCATCTGCAGCCCGGCAAGTTCTACTTCCGCATCGTGGCCGACCTCAACGGCAACGGCCGCTGGGACTCGGGCGACATACTCGAAGGGCGCCAGCCCGAACCGGCATTCTACTATCCCAAATCCATATCCGTAAAACAGAACTGGAACAAGGAAGAGACCTGGCGCGTGTTCGACACACCGGCCGACGAGATGAAACCCTCGACCCTGCTCAAGAACAAGCCCACACCGCGCAAGAACGAGCGCAACAACAACCAGACCAACCCCGAAGAAGAGGACGACGAGGATGATTTCTACAATCAGTTCCCCTCAAGCCGTCTGCAGTAACCCTAACAGCTTCTGACATTCACAGATAACGTCCGGAATTGACGGGATGTGCCGCATACACATCCCGTCAATTCCGGACGTTATTAAATAGTCATTACCCTGCTGCCGATGCCACCCGGCATTGACACGGAGGTCCGTATTTCAATTTGTCATATGGTTTGACCACTTCAAGAAGTAATCCCACATCGTATAGTCATTTTATTTAGAACCGATATATTTATGACACTCCCCGCATGTGAGTTAATATTAAGATTTGGTGAACAGCTATCATCACTCCTACTATGTTAATTTTTGTAAATCAACTCTAATAAATTTGTCATTATCAATATTTGTACATATATTTGCAAATGAAAGTAAAATCACACTGTATTAATCAAGAGAAGCTTATTCATCAAATAGCCTTCTAATAATACCGTCAGTCATTACTTTTATAAAAATGGGGCTTATTTGCCTCATAGAGTTAACTATCATAATTTTCACAAAAAACACCAAACGTAATGAAGAGATTCTTTATTGAGGTACTCCATGAGGAGTCAATGATTGAGGATAGTCTCCTTGATCTAACCGGTGGTATCACGGGAAGCGGTTGTGAAGCGGCGCAGCTTTGCAATGTAAATTGCCCGAAGCTGGTATGTGGGGAAAACTGTCCGTCCAATACCTGTCCAACCCACTCAACGTGTACTGGTAAAAGTCTGCAGGGCTAAGAAAAATCGTAGGCCATATGTAAGATTTCAGAAACCATAAGTTTCATGCTTAAGCCTGAGAAATTATCATATAGATATTTACTCGACTTGAATGCGTGCTCCATGACATTTGATATTTAACTTACATACAGGTAATCTACCCTACTGCATCAAGCATCTCGTACTTTAAATAGTACCTTTCCATAGTTCGGGATGATTGAAATCATCCCGAACTATAATAATCACAAAAACTTTTGACATATGTATATCATTGGATTGTATACGCATCTGTTCAAACGGGGACACATAGGATATATCTATAACGCTCAGTCTGGCTTCTTCGGTAAAGTCGAAGAAGAACTGATAGATATATTATCAAATAGGGATTGGAACCGAATTGACACAGACACGATAAACTACTTGATTGAGAGACATGTTATCGAATCGGAAAAAACCAAATACGATTTCTATAACATGCAGAACCTCAAATTCCAGAGTAGGAATTATGATCAATCAACGTTGGGTCTTGTTATAGCTCCTACTACGGCATGTAATTTCAATTGCCCATATTGTTTCGAACCAAAACTCTCACCTAAAACCATATCATCAGAAAAGATTTCTGATTTGATAAAGTTCATCCGTTTGCATGAAAATGCAAAGCGACTTGCAGTAACATGGTATGGTGGAGAGCCTCTTTTGGCATTCGACAAAATCAAAGAAATCTATCAGGATCTTAAAGCAGAAGATCTTCCCAGAATCTCTTCTCAAACGATGATTACCAATGGATCTTTGATTAATGAAGAAGTCTGCAACTTCTTCAATGAGGTGGGCTTGAATTCAATTCAGATTACCATTGATGGGAATGAAGAAAGTCATAATAAAACAAGATGCTTCAAAACAAACAGAAGACCTTCATTCCATATCATTTATGAAAATGTGGGGCTTGTAAGAAGACTAATCCCCGAATGCAAGATTCTCATCAGAGTTAATATCAACAAGAATAATGTTCAGGATTTCATTGACCTTTACACCAAGGTCAATAATGATTTCCGCGATGACTCCATGATTAGAGTCTATCCCGGCTTAATCAGAGAAGATACAAATGATGGACGATCGCTTGCAGCTCACTGCATACAATCTAAAGATTTAATTGAGATAAATGCGCTTCTTCGCGAGAAAGGAATACTTGAGTCAATTTTCCCTGAAAAACAGACTCGAGGATGCATGATGTTCTCTCAAAATTCTTATATCGTTGGTCCGGAAGGAGAATTATATAAATGCTGGAATGATGTCTCGGTTTCAGATAAAATAATCGGGAATATTTCTGACGTAAAATCTCTAAACACGACTCTTCTAACGCGATATATGATCTGCTGCACTCCATTTTCTGGCAAATGTAAGGATTGTAAAATTTTTCCGATATGCGATGCGGGATGCGGCTACTACCGATATAAGAATCTCTTTGAAAACGGCATTTACGACCAATGCTCTGCATTAAAAGAAGATACAATCCTTGAAAAGGCTCTGCTTGATGGGACATTATCTGAAATCGTAAATATCAATCCAGATTAAGCACCTACAAGGATTTATTTTTGATGCATATTAAGTTTTCATTATATTATGAATTGCAAAATCTGTTTGGCAGCCCAAACAACTGACTGTCAGTTCATACAATAAAATAAACTTTGATATACATCATTCAAAGAGCGACTTCAATAGAAACCAATTTCTCAAAGTCACTTAACCCTATATCTATCTACGCTTATGAGAACAGTCAGAGGCTATATCCATACGCTGATCGCATTTGTAATGGTCTTATCTTTTGCTGCTCCCGGTTTTGCGCAGCAAGCGGATTCCGATACAACCCTCCCCAACGATTCAACCGCATCGGCCACTGAACTTGACGAGATCGTGATTACGGGCGCGTCCTCCTACAATATAAAGGATGGGGTGGCGTATGAACCTGATAAAAACGCTAAAAAGTTCTCTTATTCGGCCTCATCCCTGCTGCAGCGTATGGCTATCCCATCGCTGTATGCGGATGTAGCTTCCGGAGAAATCAAAACGCTCGATGGAGAGCCTATTTCATATTTTATTGACCATATGCCTGCATCTGCCGATGAATGCAAGAATCTGGACCCGACATCGGTGATCCGCGTAGAAGTGCTACACACTCCCACAGACCCCAGATTCCAGGGAGCTAAAAATGTGGTCAATTTCATAATGAAGAAGTATGAATACGGGGGTTATGCCAAAGCCGTGGCCGAACAAGGTTTCTGGCGTAATACCGGAGATTACAGCCTGTATGACAAGACAAGCTATAAAGACATGACATATCAGGCGATTGGTGGCTATTCGTATTCAAGTCTGCATGACGGAGGACTTAAGGAGTCTGAAAGCTCATATCTCTTCCCGGCACAGGAGATAGATGTGACCACAAAATCCGAACTTCCGCTGAGCCGTACGCGTAATTATTTCGCCTCATTTAAAGCGCATTACAAAAACAGCCGTAATCTGCATGTGGTCAACACAATCGGAATTTCAGGATCACCATCGCCTACCAACTCGATCACGAGTCTGTATACCTATGATCCGCAGATTTTTGAAGATTCCAGAACATCCGTGTCCAAACGGGTGAGGTCGACTTCCGGATTCTGGGAAGGAATAATATTCATTCCACTCCGCAAATCGGTATCACTTCAGCTTTATCCCGGACTGGGATATTCCCGCAACATACATGACCAGGCTTTCACAACGGAGACTGAAGATATTTCCTATAAAATCAATGAACACGCATGGAATGCCAGTCTCTCAGCATGGCTTTATATCACAAAAGGGAATAATGATTTCAGCATTTCCGTGGGGGGACAGCACATGAATGATGAAATGAAGTATCTCAGTCAGGATAATCAGAACGTCGATTACAGCAATACCGACCTGAGTTTTCTTTTTGCAGGTTCGCACCAGATTAACAGGATTTCAATCTACTATAATCTTTCAGGCAAAGTATCATTTGAAGACCTCAATAAGACCCGACGTACATTTTTTAATCCCAACACTTCCCTTAATGTGGGATACTCTCCGGCCAACGGACATACTCTCAGACTGTGGGCAGGATGGCATACATATCCTAATTCTATTTCAGACCTGAATACGGCTCGGTTTCAGACAACTCTTCTGGATGTGATTACCGGCAATCCGGATCTCAAACCTACAAATGTCTATATGGGATCTCTAAGCTACAACTGGATAGGGACATCTCACTTATCACTGGCGGCAAAGATGTGGATCAACCACCGACACCGCCCCGTGACTCCGGAATATACTCCCGAACTATCCGGCGGACAACCGCTGATGGTACGCAGATTTGTCAATACCGGTTATTTTACGACATTTGCAGGCAACATCGGCGCGACTCTGAAGTTGCTCGACCAGTCGCTTATATGCAATGCCAATGTCGGCATCGAAAGCTACCGAAACAAAGCCTTCTCCCTTATCAAATCCTCTTCAGTGCCCATAAACTTCGGGGCTCAGTATTATCTCGGCCAGTTTCAATTCGGGGTCGGGATGGAGAGTCCCAGATGGTATGTCAATCCCGGAACAAAAGGGAAAAACATGTGGTATTATGCCGTCACGGCCGGATATACCATCAATTCATTCAATATATTCCTTAAGGCAGCCAATTTCTTCAGCAGCAGTTACAGCGGCTTCATCAACGAAGTCATAGATCCGGTATACAATTGCGTTGAAACGGAATGGTCGTCGGTAAGGCATCGACACGTGACCCTCTCGGTGACTTACACGTTCAGATACGGCAAGCAGATCAACCGGGCTTCGGATATCAATGTCGATAATGGTATCCAATCCGGCATCCTGAAGAAATAGACATCCATATTGAGACAAGGGGCGATGCCGGCATGCCGTCTCATCCGGGCAATCATGCATGGCTCCCCCTCAGAGAGTGCCGCAGGGCGCTTCGGCGGCGGTCAGCATTGACGAAAGGGTGAAAATCGGTGTGTAAAGTGGTAAAAAATACCATTATACACCGATTTTCACCCCTTTACTCTTTATCAGCTGAAAAATTTGCACTATATTTGCAGGTTGAAACGCCATACCCTCCCCGGAGTGTGTCGCGGCAACATGCCGCAACCCGGTCCAAAGAGGCTTCGGCACCTGCCGGAAATGGCGACTCAAGAGAAAAATTAAAACATATATAACAACTTAACTTCACAATGCAGAACAAAGGGTTTATCAGCACCATCGCAGTGCTCCTGATTCTTATCTGCGGATTCTACATCAGCTTCTCTTTCGTGACCTCTCATTACGAAAAGCAGGCGCGTGAGTTCGCAGCCAAGGCAGCGGGCACCTCGGACGTCACCAACGACGTCTACAAGCAAAGTCTGAAGCAATTCAACGACTCTATCGACAAAGAGAAAGTCTATCTCGGCTACACCTACAATCAGGTGCGCAAGAATGAGATCGGCCTCGGTCTTGACCTCAAGGGGGGCATGAACGTGGTGCTCGAAATCTCTGTGCCCGACATTCTCCGTCAGTATGCCAACGGCGAAGCCGCTCTCAAGCAGGTAAATGCCGCCATCGCTGCCGCCGAGAAGAATGGCGCCAAGGCTGCCGATAAGGATTTCGTGCAGAAGGTGGCCGCCAATTTCCAGCCCGGCACCATGGCCTCGCTCTTCACTCGCGAAGGTGAATATCTCGGTAAACTCAAGAATTCTTCATCCAATTCGGAAGTGACCGCCGCTCTCAACAGCCAGGTGGAAAGCCAGGTGGATGCCGCTTTCAATATCTTCCGCACCCGTATCGACCAGTTTGGCGTGGTGGCGCCCAACATCCAGAAGCTTCAGGACAAGACAGGTCAGATCCTGCTCGAGCTCCCGGGTGTGAAGGAGCCGGAGCGTGTGACCGACCTGCTTAAGTCGTCGGCCAATCTGGAGTTCTATGAGGTATACAATTACAATGAAATCCTCCCCGAACTGGCCGCTTTCGCTGAGGCTTACGCAGCACAGGACACCATCAACCATACCAATGTGATAGCTCTGCTCGGCGGCCGCCAGCGTGAGGGCAGCCCGGTGGTGGGTCTGGTATCTCCGGCCAATCAGGCGCTCGTGGACAGCATCTTCGCTTCTCCGCTCGCCAAGTCGAAGCTCCCCAGCGACCTCTCGCTCGTATGGGAAGTGAAGCCGGTGGAAATCCCGCTGACCGACGCCCAGGGCAACCCCATCAAGAAAAACGACAAGGAATACCGCACCACCCCCTACTGGCAGCTTATCGCCCTGAAGGGTGAGGCAGCCCTCGAGGGTGACGCCGTGACTTCGGCCAACTCCGAGTACGACAACATGCGCGGCAATGTGGTCAACATGCGCATGAACGACCGCGGCGCACGCGAATGGGCCACTCTGACCCGCAACAACATCGGCCGCCCGATCGCCATCGTGCTCGACAACCATGTGTATTCCTACCCCAACGTCAACAACGAAATCACCGGCGGCTCTTCTGAAATCACCGGTAATTTCACCCCCGAAGAGGCCAACGACCTTGCCAACGTGCTTAAGTCGGGCAAGATGTCGGCCCAGGTGAAGGTGGTGAGCAACAATGTGATCGGTCCGTCGCTCGGCGCCGAGGCCATCCAGCAGGGCTTCATCTCGTTTATCGTGGCTCTGGTGCTGCTGATGATCTTCATGATCTGCATCTACGGCGTGGTGCCCGGTCTGGTGGCCAACGTAGGTCTGATCCTCAACCTCTTCTTCACTCTCGGTATCCTCGCTTCGCTCCAGGCTGTGCTCACACTGTCGGGTATCGCCGGTATCGTGCTCGCCCTGGGTATGGCCGTCGACGCCAATGTGCTTATCTTCGAGCGCACCAAGGAGGAACTCAAATCGGGCAAGAAGCTCCGTCAGGCCATCGCGGAGGGTTACTCGAATGCCTTCTCGGCCATCTTCGACTCCAACCTCACTTCGGTCATCACCGGCGTGATCCTGCTTATCTTCGGTTCGGGCCCGATCAAGGGCTTCGCTACGACGCTTATCATCGGTCTGGTCTGCTCGTTCTTTACAGCAGTATTCCTGACACGCATAGCCTTCGAACTCATCACAAAGAACGGCCGCTGCTCCGGCATGACCTTCTCTACCGGCCTTAGCCGCAACTTCCTCACCGACACGAAGATCAACTTCCTCGGCAAGACGAAGGTGGCCTCTGTGGTATGGCTCGCCCTTATCGTGATCTCAATCGCTTCGCTCGCCATCCGCGGTATGAACCAGGGTATCGACTTCTCCGGTGGCCGCAACTATGTGGTGCAGCTCGCCAAGGATGTGAATCCGAAGGATGTGGAGGCAAAACTGCTTGACGCATTCCAGACTGCCGCCGACGACAAGACCGTTTCGGTGAATGTAATCACCATCGACGGCCCCTCGAAGGTGCGTATCTCTACCAACTACAAGATCGCTGATGAAAGCGAAGGTGTAGAGAACGAGATCACCGACATCCTCTACAAGAACCTCCAGTCCGAACTCACCGACGCTTCGGGCAAGACGATGGACATCAACGCATTCCGCGTGGCCGACGAGAACAACGGTATCATCTCGATCCAGAAGGTGGGTCCGAGCGTGGCCGACGACATGCGTGCCGACGCATACTGGGCTGTGGGAATCGCGCTTGTCTGCATGTTCCTCTACATCCTGCTGCGTTTCCGCAACATCGCCTTCTCCGTAGGTGCGGTATGCGCCGTGGCCCTTACGGCATTCCTCATCATCGGCTTCTACTCCATCTGCTGGGGCTTCTTCCCCTTCTCGATGGAGATTGACCAGTCGTTCATCGCCGCCGTGCTGACCATCATCGGTTATCAGATCAACGATACGGTGGTGGTATTCGACCGCGTGCGCGAGATGATGAAGGTATATCCGAAGGAAGACCGCTTCCTGACCATCAACAAGAGTCTCAACACGACCCTCTCACGTACGGTGATGACTTCGTTCTCGACTCTGCTGGTGCTCCTCTGCATCTTCTTCCTCGGTGGCGACACGATCCGCTCCTTCACGTTTGCAATGATCTTCGGTGTTGTTGTGGGCACATTCTGCACACTCTTCTGCGCCGCTCCCGTGGCATGGGCCATCCTGCGCCGCGGTCAGAAGAAGCAGACTGCCGCAGCCGAGGGGAAACCCGCGCTGCAGGGCAACCGCCGCTTCAACTGATCACCTCTACGTGACACCATACCCGGGCATCTCCGGACTTAAGCGCCGGAGATGACTCATCTCCCTTATACACCACCGCCTGCCCGCCATCCGGCTCCGGATCGGGCAGGCGGTATCTTTATAAGACTTTATCCATATGCCGATTTCTCCGAAAACCCGAAAGCTGCTTTCCGGCGCGCTGCGCTGGAGTCTGGCCGCAGGCCTGACGGTGGCGCTGCTGTGGTATCTCTTCAGCAAGGTCAATTTCGCCGACATGATGCGCATCATACGCACCGGCGTGGACTACAGCTGGATTCTCTGCGCGATGGGACTCTCGATAGTATCCCACATGATCCGCGCACGGCGCTGGCAGCTCCAGCTCAACGCCCTCGGCATCCGCCCTCCGTATATGGCTCTGTGCTGCTCCATCTTCGGATGCTATGCGCTCAATATCATCTTCCCGCGACTTGGCGACATCTGGCGATGCACCTATATCGCCAAGCGGCAGAAGGCGCAGCTCACCACCGTGATCGGCTCGATGGTATCCGACCGCCTGGCCGACTCCTTCAGCGTGCTGCTCCTCTTTCTGCTTACCCTTGTGCTGGCACGCCCGGCCATCGACGCCTTTCTCGAACGCTATCCCGTAGGGCGCGACATGCTCGCCCTCCTCTCCTCCCCCTGGCTATGGGTGGCTCTTGCGGCCGCCCTGCTGCTTATGGCCGCCGCCTACCGCCGCTGGCGCGGCACACGCTTCGTAAGCCGCCTGCGGCAATGGGGACTCGAACTGTGGCAGGGATTCGCCTCGGTGCTGAATATGCGCCACCGCTCGGCGTTCATCATCCTGTCGCTGCTGCTGTGGGGTTGCTATTACATGCAACTGTATGTGGCATTCTATGCCTTCCCGTTCACACGTGAGCTTTGCGCGACAGCCGGATTGGGATTCGGACTGCTCCCCTGCCTGGTGGCCTTCGTGCTGAGTTCGATCGCCATGGGGATACCCAGCAACGGCGGCCTCGGCCCCTGGAACATCGCCATAATGTTCGGCCTCGCCCTCTACGGCGTGAGCGAGGCGCAGGGCACGGCCTTCTCGATGCTCCAGTGGAGCGGCCAGACGGTGATGCTCATACTGCTCGGCCTGTTCACGATAGCCTACATCCTGCTCTCACGCCGCACGGCGCCTCAGGCTGCTGCGAGGACCTCGGTGAGGTAGCGCCGGGCTGCGAGGAGGAGCGGTTATCGTTCCCCTCCCCGCCCCGGTATCTACAATATTTAACCCGGATTTAACCCTATGGCAATGAATAAGCAGGCTTTTCTCATTTTTTTTTTGTAAATTCGCAAATTGAACTATACCGCGGCCACCTCACCCCGAAAGGGGCGGTCGCGCCGTGGCAAGTGACTTTATTTACGACAAATCAATTATTGAAATAATGGGAAAAGTCTTGATTATCGGTGCCGGCGGTGTCGGCAGCGTTGTGGCCGCCAAGTGCGCCCAGAATCCGGAGGTCTTCACTGAAATCGTGCTGGCCTCCCGCCGTAAGGAGAAGTGCGACCGTCTCGTGGAGAAGATCGGCGCGAAGAATATCATCACCGACCAGGTGGATGCCGACTATGTGGAGCAGATCGTGGAGCTTTTCAATCGCCATAAACCCGATATCTGCATCAATGTGGCCCTCCCCTATCAGGACCTCACCATCATGGAGGCCTGCCTGCAGTGCGGTGTCAATTATCTCGATACCGCCAACTATGAGCCGAAGGATGAGGCCCATTTCGAGTATTCATGGCAGTGGGCATACCGCGAGCGCTTTGAGAAGGCCGGGCTGACGGCTATCCTGGGGTGCGGATTCGACCCGGGCGTGTCGGCGGTGTTTGTGGCTTATGCCGCAAAGCACCATTTCTCGAAGATGGAGTATCTTGATATCGTGGACTGCAACGCCGGCAACCACGGCAAGGCTTTCGCCACCAATTTCAACCCCGAAATCAATATCCGCGAAATCACCCAGAAGGGTAAGTACTGGCAGGACGGCAAGTGGGTGGAGACCGAAAACCTCGAAATCCACCGCCCCCTCAACTACCCCAACATCGGCGAGCGCGAAAGCTATCTGCTCTATCATGAGGAGCTGGAGTCGCTGGTGCAGAATTTCCCCACAATCAAGCGTGCCCGCTTCTGGATGACTTTCGGACAGGAATACCTCACTCACCTGCGCGTGATCCAGGATATAGGTATGGCCCGCATCGATCCGGTGATGTACGAGGGTAAGGAGATAATCCCGATCCAGTTCCTGAAGGCCGTGCTCCCCGACCCCGGCTCGCTTGGAGAGAACTATACCGGCGAGACTTCCATCGGCTGCCGCATCTCCGGCCTCGACAAGGAAGGGAAGGAATCCACATATTACATCTACAACAACTGCTCGCACCAGGAAGCCTATCGCGAGACCGGCGCACAGGCCGTAAGCTACACCACCGGCGTTCCGGCCATGGTGGGCGCCTATATGTTCCTGACCGGCCAGTGGGTGATGCCCGGCGTGCACAATGTGGAGGAGTTCAATCCCGACCCGTTCCTGGAGAAACTTGCCGTGTCCGGACTTCCCTGGCATGTGATTATTGACGAAGACATCGAATTCAACGACAAATGAGACATACACTGATACTTCCGGCAGCCCTCGCTCTGGCTGCCGGAGCATCTCTGCTTTCTGCCCATGGTGCCCTGAAGGAGGGCGAGGTGACACGCCGTCCCGACGGCTCGATGCATGTGGCCACCCCGAAGGGGGAGGTGATGGTGACACCCTATTCGAATGATATTTTCCGTGTGACGGTGCTCCCGGCCGATACTGCCGCCACCCGCTATTTCCCCTCTCAGTCGGCTGTGATGCAGCCCGCCGCTTCGGATGAGGTGGTGGAGGTGATCACTCCGCAATGGGCCGCGCTGATGAGCCGCTCGGTGCAGGTGCGCGTGGACCGAGCCACGGGCGCCGTCAGTTTCCTTGATGCCGCCGGTCGCGAAATCCTGACCGAAACCGGAGGTGTCGACAATTCCGGCACCGTGAAAAGCGTCAGTTTCGACGGCTCGAAGGCCGGACGCCTCTACGGCGCCGGCGAACGCGGCCACCGTCTGAGCCTCAACGGCGACTCGCTGACGATGTACAACCGCCAGAACTACGGCTACACGAAGGGTGACCCGCGCATATCGCAGATGGGTATCTCGGTGCCATATTTCGCATCCGACAAGGGATTCGGCATACTCTTCGATGACTATAACAAGGCTTCTCTGGCTCTTGGCGATACGATCGTATATACCTCCGACACCCCGAGGGCGCTGTCGTATTATTTCATAAATTCTCCGGCCGGCAACCTGGCCGGGGTGGTGTCGAATTATTCCGAACTGACCGGCCGCCAGCCACTCCCCCCGTTCTGGAGTCTGGGGTACATCACGTCAAAATACGGTTACCGCACGCAGCAGGAGACGCTCGGTGTGGTCGACTCGCTCAAGACCCGAGGCTATCCGCTCGACGGCATCGTGCTCGACCTCTACTGGTATGGCGTGGAGAAGGATATGGGGCGCCTTGAATGGGAACCCTCCCAGTGGCCCGACCACCGTCAGATGCTCAGCGATCTGAAGGACAAGGGGGTAAATATGGTGGTCATCTCGCAGCCGTATATCAATAAGAACGGTGCCATCGACAACTATAACTTCCTCTCCGAGCGCTCGATGCTCGTGCGCGATGCCGACGGGAAGACCCACGATGTGGAGACCTGGGTAGGCGATGCCGGTATGCTCGATGTCAGCAATCCCGAGACCCGCGACTGGCTCTGGAGCCGTCTGCGCGACCTGACGCAGGACGGTCTGTCGGGCTGGTGGGGCGATCTGGGCGAACCGGAGGTGCATCCCGAATCGATGGTGCACGCCAACGGCCAGACAGCCACGCAGTATCACAATGTATACGGCAATGAATGGTCGCGCCTCATCTACGAGGGTCTGCGTCAGGATTATCCCGACATGCGTCCGATTCTGCTGATGCGCGGCGGCACCGCCGGTCTGCAGCGCTACGCCGTAGTGCCCTGGACCACCGACGTGTCGCGCTCCTGGGGCGGCCTGGGTCCGCAGGTCAATCTGATGGTCAATTCCGGTATGTCGGGTCTTGGATACATGAGTTCCGACATAGGCGGTTTCGCGGTCGATCAGAAGAATCCCGTAGATCCGGAGCTTTATGTGCGCTGGCTGGAAATGGGTGTGTTCACCCCCACGCTCCGCACACATGCCACTGTTAAGCCCGAACCCTACCATTATCCCGAACAGGAGAAGATACTTAAGCGCTACATCAATATGCGCTACGAGTGGCTCCCCTACAACTATACGCTTGCCTACGAGAACTCCCGCTACGGTCTGCCGCTGGCACGCCCGCTCAATTTCCGTGGCGCCAATCCGGAGATTGACTTCTCGCTGCTTGATGATGAGTATCTCTGGGGCGACGAGGTGCTCGTGGCTCCCGTCATGACGCAGGGTGCCCGCAGCCGCACGGTCCTCTTCCCCGAAGGGGAATGGATTTCATGGTGGAATCCTGCCAAGCGCTATGCCGGAGGCAAGAGCTATACGGTGCAGGCTCCGCTCGATGAGCTCCCGCTGTTTGTGAAGGCGGGATCGTTCATACCGCAGTATGAGCGTCCGATCGAGAATGTGGGTCAGTATGATCCCACTTATCTTAGCGTGCGCTACTATCCGGCTGATGCCAAGAGCGAGTACACTCTGTTTGAGGACGACCGCAAGTCGCCCGAATCACTTGAGAAGGGTGAATATGCCCTGGTGAAGTTTGAGGGTGAGCGCAAGGACGGCATCACCGAGGTGAAGATCTCTACCGAAGGTGGCTACAAGGATATGCCCGAAGGGAAGATGATCGAGTTCTCGGTAATAGGGATTGCCTCACCGAAGGAGATCATGTGGAACGGCACGGCTCTGCCGCGTTCGCAGTCGCTCAAGGCTATCCGCCAGTACGGCTACGTCTACGATGCGGCCACACGCACTGCCCACCTCCGCTTCCCCTATCCTCCCGGAGTGACCACCCTCACCATCCGCTGATATCCCCCCACAATACCCATAAGGTCAGCGCCCCACCCGGCGGCGCTGACCTTCTTTTTATCCCCACTCAAATACACCTAACAAGATCTGCTTTACACGTACAATATGCATTATTATATCATACTACCAGATATTATCTTCAATGATAAAAAAATATAGTGACTACAATTTATCGCTGGAGTAGGATTTAAACTTTGTTGATTATCTGGATGAATTTATTTTGAAATTACTACCGATTTAAATTTTAAAACTGACACCTCAAACACGCTATTCTCAAATTGACATCTCTGCAATAGAAGCATAATGCTATTTTTTTATATAAAAACCACCATGTTTAGCCGTTTTAGTCATTATTATTATATAATTGATATATATTAATAAGTACTTTATCCATTTGGAAATTCAAAAATGTTTTTTTACATTTGCAATCGAATCATAAAACCCAACATTATGAGCAAGTTTAAAATTATAAACCTGTTATTTCCAACAGTATTCATGCTATTCACTGCATGTTCTGGATGGAATGATGCTATTCCTGATGAGCCTGAAATAGCAAATAGTTCTATGACACTTCCCGATGAGTGGCATGGACTATCGGACAGTGAGATTATCTCACTTCAAAAAATGGCAGCACTAAATGATAGTCTTGCCAAGGAGTTCCCCAACATATCCACGGCTCAACCTCAAAGCGCCATTGATGTCTTAAACCAAGTGATTATACTTTGGGCAGATGCTTATGGAATGGCTAATGGATTTAACTATGGCTACTATGCAAACAAAAGCAATGGCAATCTAGCTAATGGTCTACTCTATGCAGGCATCTATGGTGCTTTGTATTCATTAGCTGCATATATACAGCTATCAATAACATCTTCATTTGGTCTGCCTTCAAATCCCGAAACCGGATATCTGTTTCTTGAAGGAGCTGTGGCTAAAACTTATTTAAACAGCAACTCTTATTTGACAGATCAAAACAACTTCACGAGAACTTATCGCAAAACGAGCGCAAGGCCTCAAAGTTCTGATCCGATCAGAATGGCATCATTTCATAACGCAGTAGTTCGAGAATACATTAATTTACAAAATAAACTCATTCCAACCACTGCAATCAATCAAGTATTTAATGAGGATGATTTAGCTATTTTCAAAAGTGATTATAGCAAGCACATCTATTCAAATATTAATTACTATTATAAAGGAGAAACCCCCCCTGGTTTCTTTATTCCACCATACGTAATGCCTATGTATATGAGTAACGTTCTTAGGCTATATAAACAGGGTCTTCAGAATGTTGCCAATAAACCCTACCAACAGGCAATTGATGAAATTGATGTACTCTGCTGCGAATATTGCAATCTCGTAGAAGAACAAACATCTATTGATAATGACATCAAGTCTCAATTAATCACATCATTACATGTTGCTCCAGCAAGTGTGCTTTTATGGAGAGAAATAGATGGATCTGTAATTGTCAAATAACATCTCTATAAGTAGCAGCTAAGAATATGTTGTTGTTTGTTCTTGAACTTATTTTCCAAGTTGATGAGGATGCAACTAAAAGATTTTCACCCGAAGTATCTTTGTAGAATCGCACTGAAACAAACTCTCTCATGTGAAATTCTGAAACAAATAACCATTTATTTCTTAGCTGGCTACTTATATAACGGCACCTCAACACATACTATTAATGCAACAACACCAAAACATCAATACATATGGCACACTTTAAGACTTTGGCGGCAGCAATACTTTCAGTAGGCTGCATCTCTTTGGCTCACGCCGAGGAACGCACATACCATGCCCCGGCCATGTTCGGCCTTAACGGCCCTGTCAAGGAGGTAGTGAAGACTTCTCCATCTGTTGACACATCCGCCCCGACTTTGGAAACGGTCGACATGCGCTTCAAGCCCAACGGTCAGATGGAAGATGAATCCTGCCGGTATAATGAGGCCGGGTATCCGGTGTCGGTAAAGATTGACGACCCGAATTTCGACGGGACGGTAACGGTGGAGTATTCTGCCGACAACCGATGCTCGCAATATGTAATGGAAATCGACAAACCGATGGCCATGACAATCACCACCACCAACGAATACCGCGACGGCAAACTGGTGTCATCAACCCTCACTCCACTGCTTAAGGATCCGGCTCTCGCCGAGATGATCCCCGGCGGAATGCCCCCCTTCAACCTTGAGTATTCCAATATGGAATATGATTCCTATGGCAACTGGGTGAAACGCGACCTCAAGATGACCTTCCCCGACAGCCGCATCGCGATGACCGACACCCCCGTCATTACCGAAACCCGCACCATAACCTATTACTGATTACTAAACCTTCGCAAGTTAAATTCCAGTTCCAATTGCTTCATATCTGCAACAGTAACCGTGGAGTAGCCGTATGACCTCTCAACCGCGGAGCGTTCTAGCGGTCGGAAGACTAAAAAAGGTGGTTGTTATGTGTTCTAATAGTATGAAACAGCCAATAGATATTGTCCAACTTATTATATAGAACGTCACGAAGTCAAGTCCATTGGGCTTAGAAAACCATCAGTTCAACTCAAAACTTAGTCTTCCGACCGCTATAACGCGGAGCGGTTGCATGGCCTGATAACCGTACCGGCGGCGAGGCGCAGCCGAGGCTGCCGGTGCGCGGAAAAAGCCCTCCATACTTATTCTTTGTCGCGGAGCGACAACACTATACGTCGAGGCGTGGACTGTAAATGTATACCCCCGCTGTCGCTCCGCGACAGCGGGGGTAATAGAGAGAAGACATGCAGTCCGCGCACATACAGCTTGGGCTACGCCCAGCTGTATGTACGCTTTATATTTGCATCGTGAAAGACGAATTGGTAAATAGTTCGCTTTTACTCTAGTTAAAAACCGAGGTTTGTTCTACCTTTGTTGTATTAAGGAGATGACCTCCCCACCGGATAAACTAACCAGTACGCTTGGTCTTGAACCAAATAACCGCAGAAGATCCGGTGGGTTTTATAACTGGAGACAAAATAGAAAGCTGGGCTCAGAGCCAAAATAAAGTGTCAGTCACCGCAGTTATATCGGTCATTTCTAATATTTCAAAGTATAAAGGTATGAAGAAAATTTCAATTGGAATAGATTTTTCCAAAAAAACTTTCGATGCCACTGTGTTGCGTCGTGAGGACGACCGCTTCCAGGAGCTCGGTTACAACAAGTTCAACAACGACTCCAAAGGATTCAGAGAGTTCGAGAAATGGGTGAAGAACACCTTGAAGCCAACTCCTGAAGCGAAGGATAAGTCCTCATGGATCTTTTGCGGAGAACATACCGGTGTGTACAGCATCGGCCTTTGTGACTACCTTGCGAAGAAAAAATATTTCATGTGGTTGGAATCAGCTTTGGTTATCCACCGCAAGTGTGGAATAGTCCGTGAAAAGAACGACAGGATCGACTCAAGCAGGATAGCCAGATATGCCCTGACGAATTACAGCGACGAGATCAAGGCGTATTCTCTTGACAGCCAGGACATGAAAAAGCTCAAATCCCTTTATGCAGCCCATGTCATGCTGACAAAGGACAAGGTGGCCAAGAACAATCAGCTCAAAAGTGGAGCTCTCGATGATTCTCCGTGTGCAAGGAAGTTGATTTTAAGCCAGCTTGACAGTGTGAAGAAAACCTTGAATAAAATAGACAGGGAGATTGAGAAACTGCTTAAGGAATCAGAGGAGTTCAGTCATACATACGAAATCCTGAAGTCATTTAAGGGTGTCGGATTTGTCACCATCGCCGCTCTGACCATAAAGACGAGGAACTTTCAGAATATGACCGATTCCAAAGAGTTAGGATGCTATATCGGTGTTGTTCCGCACAGGAAGCAATCCGGGACAAGCATTGACAAGCCCGCACGTACAAGTAGGTACAGAGACGGATCTACAAATGCTCTCATCACCGCCTGCGTAAACAGTGCCATCGTGCATGACAATCCGGTCATAAGGCCTTATTATGACAGGCTTGTGGCAAGAGGAGTTCACCCGTATAAGGCAAAAAACAACTGCAAGTTCAAGGTAATCAACGTTCTTCTGGCAATGGTGCGCAATCATACTCCGTTCGATATTGAGAAGCATGCAAAATCAAAGAAGAATTGGGGAACCGCAGTATAAAGACATTCCTCTCTTCTCCGGGGGAAGCCCGGCGGCGAGGGGGCGGAGCCCCCGTTGAGCCATCGAGACTTCTACAATTATAAATTGGACAAAAGTTCCATTTTTTTAAAAAAAAAATTTGGAAATGATTATAGAAAGCTTTATATATCCGGCATCTTTCTTTACACCGTCTACAAGTATAATCACATTCTGCGAACCACGATATATGAGTTCATCCGACAGCGTGTTATAAAACATTCCCGGCACCTGCCCCATCAATTCGCCGGTATTTTTCGATGATTCCTGCATGCTTTTGGTGACAGTGATAAGATCGCGCGTTCCTTCACGCTGCTGAAGGTCGGCCGTAATCACGATTTCATCCAGATCTGTGTAATCCGTAGTATCCGAATACTCCATATTATCGGCATATTCCCCTGCTGTAAATGCCGGGTCAGGCACTGGCGACGCGACACTGTCGGCATAAACCGTTGCGGGAATTGCACTCTTCGGCATAACCGACGCGACACTGTCGGTATCCGCGACACCCGACTGAGCCGAAACCGAAGCTGATTGAGCTGCCACCGTTAATACGAGTACAGACATAGCGATGGCAAAGGTAGAAGTGTGACCTTTCATACGCATTACAGTTTTGTAAAGTTAAACCAATAAGTAAGTGTTCAATTTTATACAATCTGCGAGTTTATTTTTTAGTCGATTTCGCTCCGCACCGAAATCGGCAAAAAATATTTGGATTTGTTACAACGCATACAACGGATGAAGTGTGACAAAAGTTTATATCTTACATTTTATAAATTGCGCCGTGACTACTGAAACAAGGATTTTAATAATGATTTTACATCTGTAGAATCATTATGCTACAGTCTGATTTTCGCGCAGCTGCTATCAATCACTAACCAATAGTAATTTCTGTAAATTTTATGTTATAAAAAATCTGCGTCAGAATGGATTAAGACCCTCTCCCACGAAAAATCCTTCTGCCGGAGTCTACGATCGCTTTCACAATACACATCCATACGCCACTCTTCCATCACAATACACTGTGATACGCACCATATATTTACATCAGCTTCAAAATTTTCCCTAAAAAAAACAATCAGATATTTTGATTTTCAAATTATAATCATTAATTTTGCTACGGAATTTAATATATTTCCACTATATCATAACAGATTTACCCGTTACCCCAACAATAATACGCAATCATACACATCTGCCTGCCATTATGAATATCACATCCCATCTGTCTGAAATACACACATACGCCCTGCGGCGAATTACAGATATCCACCGCTGTCTGGCAGTATTGCTTGCCTTTTCGTTGGCCTTGCTCACCGGAGTCGCAAATGCCTTGACAATCCGCGTGATATCTGCTGATAACAATGAGCCTATCCCTTTCGCTACAATCGACCTCCATCCAATCGGATATGGCGTGGCCGATGCAAATGGCGAACTGCGGTTCGATCTCCCAAATGACACCACATCCGTAAGGGGCTACATCACGGCTTTTAACCACAAACCGCTGAAATGCTCCATATCGGCCGGGCAAGTGACCGACGACCTGTTTGTGGCATCTCTTGAACCGGCATATCTGACACTGTGGGAAACTACGGTGACCCCCCTTAAGAACGGCAAACTGAAATATCTCGGAAGAAAACGGAAAGGGTTGATTAAGGCTAAAATGGGGGTACCCAACACCCCGCCTACAGCCGGACAGCTCGACTCGCTCGGCCGGATTCTGTCGGTAGGGGTGACATATTTCATGGGTATCGAACTGGAAACCAGAAAAAATAAATTCAACCGACTGACAGGAGTAGGGATAAATATCGTCAACTCCGACCGCATGGTGCCCTGCATATCGTTCAGAGTGAGGATATACGATGGTGACACCATCTCTACTCCGGGGCGCAGGCCGGTGGAAATTTACGAACCGATCTATTTCGACATCCATAAGGAGGATGTGAAAGGGAATACGTTTCTGTATAAGTTGCCCGTGCCGCTCGACATGCCTCCTACTGCGGTACTTACCGTGGAACCGTACAACTTCATCCCCGATGAAGATTTTACAATCGCCGTATTCAATTATACGTCTAAGAAAGGCAGATGGTACCGCACCCTTGACCCTCTGAGGGAAGCCGAACCGATATGGATCTTCCACCACCGCCGCCCCACAATCATGTATCTTGAATACATGGAATACGATGCCCCCGAATCTACCGATTGATCCCGACTGACCCCGACTGACCCATCATATCCGCCGGCCCGCGATGCGGGCCGGCGCTGTTATCCCCAATATTCCAATACGCATTTATGTTTAGGTTATTTTAACAAATAAAATTATCAAAAACAGATAATTCCAACTATCTTTGCGCATCATTTCACCGCACATGAACGTTACTTTTACAGACAACTCCCTGCAGGAAATGTATGAAACAGGCAAGACTAAAGACAGCAGATACAAGAAACTATGCCGCAGTAGACGTTTCGTTGACGATTTTATAGCGGTCGTAGATCTGATGTTCTCGGTAGATACGGTAAATGACCTGAAATCATACAGCTACCTGCATTATGAGAAATTAAGATACCGGCCTGAAAGTTCGGTAAGGATAGATAATGGCCGCGTAGAAAGGCTACTGTTTACCGAACATGAAGATGGTATTGAAGTTAGATTAATTGAAATAGATTCGACTCATTATGGCAACAAACGCTAACCCGATAATCCCCATTACCGCAACCCATCCGGGTGTGGTGCTGAAAAAGGAACTTAAAGCCCGTGGCATTAAGCAGAAAGACTTTGCAGCTGCAATTGGTATGCCGGCTCCGAATCTGAGTGACCTGATTAAAGGGAAACGAAACATCACGGAAGCTATTGCCATAAAACTGCAGGATGCCCTCGGAATCCCCTTCCAGAACTGGATGAATCTGCAAAACCGGTATTTTTATGTGACCAAACGTCAAGCGCAACTTGACACCGCCGGATTGGAAGCTTTGACAGAAGAGCAATCACTGGGTTCACGTCTTAATCTCCATGCATTATACAGGTATTTCGACATTTCCAGCCCGAAGTCTGAAATCAGATTGCAGACCCTTAAGGAGATGCTTGACATTGATCTAAACAGACTCCAGGCGCTGGAAGTAAATACCGTAGGGTATTTCTCACGCAATGAAAGCCGGACGTTTGATGAGGTCAACATGCGGACATGGCTTCTTCTCGCATGGTCGGAGGCTGCAAGATCTGAAATCACCCAAGTCTACTGCCCCGATAATTGTGACACCGCAGCCGCACAGGTTGCCGAAATTGCAAATAGCAGCCACCCTGCATGCGACCGGATCAGGGAAGTGCTTTGCAATAATGGCATCACATATCTGCAGTTACCCGCTTTTGACGGGGCTCCGGTCAATGCCTGTTCGATGATGGTGGAGGGTAAGCCTGCCATAGCTGTCGCCGACAGACATCATGACAGAGAGCGTCTTGTGTTTGACGTGCTGCATGAATTAGGGCATATCAAGCTGCATTTTACAAGTGGCAAATCATATATTTCCATTGGAGATGACAGGAAATCAACTTCCAAAGAGGATATTGAGGCTGATGAATTTGCCAATAATGCCCTTATATCCCCCGAAAAATGGGCGCGTATCATATCGGCCCGGCCCACAAGCCTGATGCCTGACATAGTGGTCAGTACCATTGCCAGGGAGGCCGAAAAAAACGGTATTAGCGCGATAGTGGCAGTATCACGGTATAAACATGAGACATACTGCTCGAATATACGTGGATATCGTGCGGCCAAGATTTCAGGGTAAACAAGGTCAGCGGTCGGCGGCCGAGTAGGCGCCGAGGGCCGGGGGAACGGCGCGGCGTATGCCGTCGATGTCGCTCGCTGTCTGCGGGGCAGTCAGGGTGGCGTCGCCGGCCCCGATGGCCGGAGAATCCTCTTTGAGACGGTAGTTGAAGTAGTAATCTTCGCGGATGGTCTCGAATTCGGGGTCGGTGTCCCACAGGCAGTGGATGAAGTTGGCATCATCGCTCCCTGCTGCCTTCATCAGCACGTAGCGAAGATATACGTCGGATCCGGTCAGGTCTCCCTCGTTGATGTCGGAGGCAAGACCGTAGATGATGCTGTTGGAGAAGGTGGCGCTCATCAGCGGATTCGGATTGCCCGATGCGGCATCTTCAGGCAGAAGATGGTAGAGCGACAGTATCGGACTGGAAATCACGCTGAAGAGGTAATAGTTGGCCAGTGTGCACTGCGAGAAGTCATGCACCCCTCCCGTAAGGCTCACCACCGCTCCGGCGGCCTCGGAGAAGATGCACCCGTAGGCATCCACCTTGGCGTAGCGGCTACTGAGCACGGTGGTCTGCGAATTGTGCAGCCATGAATTGACGAGGGTCAGTTTCTGCCGGGTCAAGTCGGCCGTGGAGTCGATGCGGAGCCCTTCGGAGGTGCTGCGCATGTCGCAGTATTCCATACGGTTGCCGAATGATCCGGCGGCTATGCGCACCCCCTTCCACTGTCCGGCCATGATATCGTAGCCCACGTCGGGGAGCACGTCGTCGAGGCGGTCGCCACGCATGGCGATCAGTTTGCCGGGTTCGCCGATGGCCTCAAGCGTGCCTTCCACCACGAGCGAGGCCTTGTCGTGGAAAAGCAGCTGCACTCCCGGATTGATGCGCAGCGTGGCCCCGGGGCGCACGGTAAGCGAATCAAACACCACATAGGGGATGTCGGCCGTAAGGGTCATGTCGGATGTGACCTCCACGTTGCGCAGCCGGCTGACATTCTGCCCGTAGGCCTCTACCTGCACGCTCTGCGTGGTGCCGTTGGTGGTGAACTGCAGACGGTCCTCCACAAGAAACGGGCGCTGCTCCCGGTCTTCGGGTATGTAACACTCTATGAAGATGAATATCGAGTCGCCGCCGCGTATCTCCACGTTGCTGAAAGAAGAACCGCTCACACCGTCCACATTCATCGAGAAGGCCGACTCCGGATTGCTGAAACGTATCGACGAGATGTTGACCCCCTTTTTATCGGGATTGAACACCTTCAGGCGCGCCGTCGGGGTGCCGAGTCCGGTGAATACGGTATCGAATGTGACCGTATCCGTAGAGAAGCGCAGACGCACCGATGACGAATCGGTGAAATCATCGGATATGCACGACTGCACACCCACGGAGGCGAGCAGCAGGAAAAACAGTATCAGGAGATATCGCATCGTGTTGACAATATTAATAGGTTATTGACCGGTTATTGGCCGGTCATATATTGGAGCATGACGGAATATTTGCTAAATTTGCAGCATAATCACGCCTCGTGACCGGCGCAGACCGTGCCGAAAGGCTCCTATTGTGATATAACGCAAGGATACCCCCCTTAGTATCACCCGGAGCCCTACCGAGGGGGGCACCCCGCATCCCTTGGCCCGCGTCACGAAGGGGGATCTGACTGATTCGTCGACCAACTATGAAATATATGCTGATTGCCGGCGAGGCATCGGGCGACCTCCATGCCTCCCGCCTTATCGAAGCGCTCCGCAAGGAGGATGCGGCCGCCACGTTCCGCTTCATCGGCGGCGACCTCATGGCCGCAAAGGCCGGAGTGGAACCCGACATACATTATGACCGGCTGAATGTGATGGGATTCAGCGAGGTGCTGCGCCATCTCCCCTCGCTGTGGCGCAATCTGCGCCGCGCCAAGGAGATTGTGGCCCAATGGCGCCCGGATGTGCTGGTGCTTGTCGATTTCCCCGGATTCAACCTTAAGCTCGCCCGCTTCGCATCGCGCCTCGGCATACGTGTGGACTATTACATTTCGCCAAAGATATGGGCCTGGAAGGAGTGGCGCATCAAGTCGATACGCCGCTACGTCGACAGGCTCTATTCGATACTCCCCTTTGAGGTGGATTTCTACCGCCGACGGGGATACGACCATATTACATATGTAGGCAATCCTTCGGTCGAGGAAATCGACTATGCCATGGGGCACATCGCCCCGCTGCGCCATTTCATGGAGCGCCAGGGGATTACCGACCAGCGCCCCATCATCGCGCTTGTGCCCGGCTCGCGCCGAGGGGAGATCCGCAACAACCTCCCGCTGATGATCGAGGCCGCAAGGCATTATCCGGAGTTCCAGTATGTGGTGGCCGCCGCGCCGGCCATACCGGAAATCTTCTATCGGGAGGTGGCCCAGGATCCGGGGCTGAAGGTGGCGTTCGGCGCCACGCCGACGCTTATCAAGTATTCGAAGGCGGCTCTGGTCACTTCGGGCACCGCCACTCTGGAGACGGCCCTCGTAGGCACCCCGCAGGTGGTGTGCTACCGCGCCAACGGACGGAAGTGGAGCTATAAGGTGATGGAGAAGCTGCTGAAGGTGAAGTATGTGTCGCTCCCGAATCTGATCGTGGGGAATTCGATCGTGCCGGAACTTCTGGTGCACAAGTGCACCGTGCCCAATATCATCCGCGAACTCGCCCCGCTGCTGCAGCCCAGCCCGCGCCGTGAATGGCAGATCAACGGCTACCGCCTGATGCGCCGCCGCCTGGGCACTACCGTGGCCCCGAAATATGCCGCCGAACTGATTTCCAATCCCGACTGATCCACCCCCACGCACCCCTCCTCACC
>CAMWRH010000006.1 GCA_947176605.1 uncultured Porphyromonadaceae bacterium | reverse complement strand
AACATATCGTATGCAGTCCCTTCTCATTGAGCAATCCCACTACCTGGCTTGTCTTGAAGCCGCGCGGGAGCTTTATCTTCAGCCATTCCGGTTTGCGCCGGAAATCCGCTTTTTCCATGATGCAGTATGTTTTAGATTCAGGTCAGTTAATAAGTGTCAGAATTCAATCCATACACCTGATTATAAGAATATTTTGCCGCGGCTCCCCTCTCTCATAAGGGGAGCCGTATGGCAAAGTTATCACAATATGGTGAATTTCGCAAATCCGAGCAGCAGTTTCTTGATACCCACTACGCCGAAATCCACGATTATCATGTCGTTGTCGGTGATATGCTCGATGCTTTTTACGGTGCCTACGCCGAAACGCTCGTGGCGTATGCGGGCGCCTACGCTCAGTGTGCCGCTGTCGGTGGCGAGCTGCCGGCGGCTTTCGGCCTTCTCTGCCGTGGGGGTGAGGCGCATCTTCTTGCCTGCCCCTGTGGATCCGGCCGAATAGGTGGAGCGGGATTTGCCACGCCCGCGCGAGAATCCGCCCCCCTGGCTGAAGTCGCCGCCGGAGTATCCGGCGGAAGCGCCTCCCGGACGCTGACCGGCAGCGAAGGGATTGACTCCACTGCTGCCGGGGCGGTCGCCGAAAGGATTGCTGCCGTAGACCGACTGCCGGTAGCCGGCCGCCGGATTGCCGAACACGCTCCCCGCCGTCGAGGCCGACGAGATATCCGACGATGCCTGCACCTTGAGATAGCGCGGGTCAATGTCGGCAAGGAAGCGCGAGGGGCGCGTCATTACGGTCTGGCCGTTGCGGAAGCGCGATGTGGCATAGGTCATGACGCATGTCTCTTTGGCACGGGTCATGGCCACGTAAAGCAGTCGCCGCTCCTCCTCTACCTGCGCCATCGAGTCCATGCTCATGGCCGAGGGGAATAGCTCTTCCTCTACGCCCACCACATAGATATGCTTGAATTCAAGTCCCTTTGCGGCATGGGCGGTCATGAGGGTCACTTTCTGCTCGTCGCCGTCCTGCTGCTCGTCCTGGTCGGTGGAGAGCTGCACTTCGCTAAGGAACGCCGACATCCCGGTATCCTTCTCACCCGACTCCTCGCGGGTGGCCACGAAGTCCTTAAGGCCGGATAGGAGTTCCTGGAGGTTCTCCTGTTTCGAGATACTCTCGGGGGTGGTGTCATGAGCAAGCGTGGTGAGTATTCCGGAGCGGTTGTAGATAAGCTGCCCCACTTCGTAGGCCGACGAACCGCGTGCCGTATCATCGAGAAATTCCTGCACCATCGAGCGGAACCCGTCGAGCTTGCGCAGTGTCCCGGCATTTAGCTGCGCCGGATTCTCTGCCGGACTGCATATCAGCTGCCACAGACTGCGCCCCGAGTCGTTGGCGGCGGTCTGGAGTTTTTTCATTGTGGTCTCCCCTATTCCGCGTGCCGGATAGTTGATGATGCGGCGCAATGCCTCGTCGTCGTCGGGATTGACGGCCATGCGGAAGTAGCTTATGGCGTCTTTGATCTCCTTGCGCTGATAGAATGATAGACCGCCGTAGATGCGGTAGGGTATGTTGCGCTTGCGCAGCGACTCCTCAAGCACGCGGCTCTGGGAGTTGGTGCGGTAGAGTATGGCGTATTCATCGTATGAGTCGTGGGCCGTGAGGTGCGACCTTGATATGAGGCTGGCCACGAGATATGCCTCCTCGATGTCGGAGTATGTGCTCAGCACTCCCACGGGATCGCCCACCTCGTTCTCGCTGTAGACGGTCTTTTTCATCTGCCGCGTGTTCTTGGCTATCAGCGACCCGGCGGCGTTGATGATGTTCTGCGTGGAGCGGTAGTTGCGTTCGAGCTTGAATATGCGGAGCCCGGGGAAACGGGCCTGCATGTTGAGGATGTTGGCGATGTTGGCGCCACGGAAGGAGTAGATGCTCTGGGCGTCGTCGCCCACCACGCAGAGGCTTTGCCGGTCGCCGGCAAGCTGGGAAATGATGAGATGCTGGGCGAAGTTGGTGTCCTGGTACTCGTCGACGAGAATGTAGCGGAAGAAGTCCTGGTAGTGGCGCAGCAGGTCGGGGTTGTCGCGCAGCAGCACGTTCATGTAGTAGAGTATGTCGTCGAAGTCCATGGCGCAGGCTATGCGGCACCGGTCGGCATACATCTGGAATATCTGCCCGAGCATCGGGAGTTTGGCGCGCCTGTCGGCGGCTGCGTTTTCGGGGTCGCGGCGGTACATCTCGGCTGATATCAGCGCATTCTTGGCGTTGGAGATGCGGGAGGCGAGCATATTGGGCTTGTATACCTTCTCATCGAGCCCCATATCCTTTACGATTGATTTTATGAGGGAGCGGGAGTCGGTGGTGTCGTAGATGGTGAAGCCCGGCTTGAAACCTATCAGGTCGGCATGGCGGCGCAGTATGCGGAGGAAGATGGAGTGGAATGTGCCCATCCATAGCTGCGAGGCCACGCGCTCGCCGGTGATGGAGCGTATGCGCTCTTTCATCTCGTTGGCGGCCTTGTTGGTGAATGTGAGGGCCAGTATGCGCCAGGGCTCGTAGCCGGAGCGTATGAGGTCGACGATCTTGTAGGTCAGCACACGCGTCTTGCCCGATCCGGCACCGGCTATCACCAGTGCCGGACCGTCTTTGTAGACCACGGCATCGCGCTGCTGCTGATTCAGAAGGTCGAGATAGTTGTATTCAGCTTCCATTGCGTGGGGAGTGTCTTAAGTTTGCGGAGGGAGAGCGGCGTCAGTTGTCGGAGAAGGGGTTGCATACGTCGGCATAGTCGGGTATGCGGGGGATGAAGTGGTAGGTGTCGCGACTGTAGTCCACTACGCAGCAGTAATGCTGAAAACCGTTGGATACCACCAGATAGCGGGCGTGTAGCCGCATGTTGTAGCGCACTATCTGGTCGAATACGCTTTGTGTGATCTTTACGCTCGGGGCCTTGTATTCCACAATCATGAACGGTCCGCCGGAGGCGTCGAACACTACCGTGTCGCATCGCTTCGAGGTGTCGTTGAGCCTGATGGCCACTTCGTTGGCCATCAGCGACACGGGGTAATGCAGCCTCTCCGCCAGGTATGCCACGAAGTGCTGACGCACATACTCTTCGGGGGTGAGGTTGACGTATTTGCCGCGCAACTGATCGAATACCTTTACCAAACCGTCCTCGCGGCGTATCCGGAGCCCGACGGGAGGGAGGTTGAGCGGTGGCATTCCGCTGCTTTCACCGTTATTTTCCTGCATTGGCTTCGGCCATTTTGTTGAGGGGTGTGTAGGCGGGGTCGAATATACCGTTGAGCAGATCGGCCAGACGAAGGGCGCCGCGCAGGAAGCGGTCTTCCACGACGGGGGTCCATTCGGCTATGTAGTCGTAGCTTACGTCGGTACCTTCGGGGGTGGCATCGTATACTTTCCCTACTATGCCGTAAGTCTCTTCTCCCCATTTGTACGGGGTGCCTCCGGCGAGTATCTCCTCAGTCTGTGCCGGTGTGGCGCGGTCGATGTTGTCGGCCCATTCGGTGTAGCTCCATTTGTGGGCGGCTTCGGGGAGATCGGTGTCCCATACGCTGTGCAGGTTGGTGGGAGTGCCGAAGAAGGAGATTTTATGGCTGTTGCCACCACGGTCGGTAAGGCGACCCATGTGCATGGGCTGATGGAGGTCGCCGAGGAAGTGCACGGTCAGCACCAGTGCGAGCCATTTCTGTTCACGCGAGGCGGTGGAGTCGGTGAGCACGCGGTATTGCTCTTCGAGGGCTCCTACGATGTTGCCTTCGGGTATGTCGGGAGCCTCTGCATAGCTCTGCCCTGCGTCTATGTTTTTGTAATGCCATGTCTTGGTGTAGGCATATTCGGGAGTATGGCAGGCGTTGTCGGGCCAGTTGGCGTAGTATACCATGGATTTGCCGTCGAGCAGGTCGGTCACCGCGTCTAATGTGGCCGGGGTGAGATGGCGCTCGGCTATGGCGGCGGTGACATCATGCCCTTTCTGCCCCCAGCAGAACGCGCTAAGGGGGAAGAGGGTCAACACGGGGAGAAGAAGAAGATTGCGTATTGTCATTTTACTTTGTGCGTAGATTGTATCGGGTACGGCTGAGGCCGGATGTGGTGTCGGGGATTTCAGACGGGATCAGTCCATGCGGTCGCGGTAGTCTTCGTAGGTGAATTCGCGCAGCAGCTGAAGTGTGCCGTCTTCGCGGCGCAGCCACATCGAGGGGTGCTGTATGCCGTTGAACATGTTGGTCTTTACGGTGGTGTAATGGTTCATGTCGAGCAGCGTCAGGCGGTCGCCGGGGCGCAGCGGGCGGTCAAACCGCCAGTCGCCCACGTAGTCGCCGCTGAGGCAGGAGTTTCCACCCAGACGGTAGCTCCACTCCTCCCCTTCCACCGGCTCGCTGTCGGGTATCGCCTCGGCTATGCCGGGCTTGTAGGGCATTTCAAGGCAGTCGGGCATATGGCAGGCGAATGAGGCATCGATTATGGCGGTGCTCACTCCGGCGTTTTCCACTACGTCGAGCACTGTGGTGTGCAGGTCGCCGGTCTGCCATGTGAATGCGCTGCCCGGCTCGATTATGAGTTCCAGTCCGGGGTGACGTTCGCGTAGCCGGCGTGTGATCTCCACGAAGTGGTCTACGTCGTAGCCTTCGCGGGTGATCAGGTGACCGCCTCCCATGTTGAGCCATTTCACCTTGTCGAGCATCGGGCCAAACTGCTCCTCTACGGCATCGAGCACCTTTTCGAGGTCGTAGCTCGTCGACTCGCAGAGGGCATGGAAGTGGAGCCCCTCGAGTCCGTCGGGGAGCTCAGTCAGATCGGAGGCGTCCACACCGAAGCGGCTTCCGGGGAGCGAGGGGTTGTAGATGTCGGTCTCGATTACGCTGCAATGCGGATTTATGCGCAGTCCGGCCGACACGCGGCGGCCGTCGGTGGCGGCATGCTCTTCGTTCCAGGCCTTTATGGCCGGATAGTATTTCTCAAACTGCGCCACGCTGTTTAAGGTGATGTGGGTGCACCCTTCGAGGAAGTGCGGGAATGTCTGCTCTGTGTATACGGGGCAGTAAGCGTGCACGTCATGACCCAGATAATCGAGCGAAAGCCTCATCTCGTTGAGCGATGAGGCTGTGGATGCCGTGAAGTATTCGGCGATTATGGGAAATGTCTTCCAAAGCGCGTTGGCTTTGAAGGCCATTATTATCTTTACGCCTGAGCGGGCGGATGCATCGGTGAGTTTGCGCATGTTGCGGCGCAGACGTGCCTCATCCACCACGTAGCATGGCGTGGGAGGCAGGGGCAGTGTTTCTGTCATTTACTGTAGGTTCAGAGGGCTATACGCCCCTTTTTGGCTTTTTCTATCATTGTCTCGCCGGGCACGAGGTAGATCTCGAGGCGGCGGTTGCGCTCACGGTTCTCGAATGAGTCGTTGGGCACGAGCGGGATATCGTCGCTCATGGCGAAGGGGAAGAGATACTCGGTGTCGATGCCGCTCTTTTCAAACCAGTCGGCCACGGCTTCGGCCCGCTCTACGGTCAGGTTCTCGCGGTAGGCTTCGGAGCCGGTGTTGTCGGTGTGCATCACTACGAGCACACGGTACATGTCGGGTTCCTTGAGGTATCGGCGGAAGGGCTCGAGGAAGCGTCCGGCCGATTCAAGAAGTTCGGTCTGGTTGGGGCCGAACAGTCGGGAGGCGGGGATTGTGACCACGAGCACCTCGCGGTTGCGTATCGCGTCGACGGTGCAGCCGTTGGCTTCGGTGAGGTTGCGGTTTTTGAGCAGCACGTTGCTTGCCTCGCGCTCCTGGAAGGTGCGCACGAGGTCCACCTGTTTGCCGGGGTCGACGGAGTTGAGTATCTCGGCGAAACTCATTTCGTCGAGTTCCTCGGGTTTCTGGGCCGATGCCGGGAGCATGGCGCAGAGTCCGAGCATGAGCATGACAAGCGGCCTACTCAGCGTCTTCAAGCGATTCCTCATAATCGAGTTCTCCTTTTATTATCTTGTCGAGGTCGGCGGGATCCATCAGTATCTCGCGGTCGGCGGCAAGCTCTTTTTTCACATACGCAAGGAGGTCGGACTCGTCAAGCTCGCCGTTCTCGGTGGCCTTTGGGGAGAGTGACGTGAATCCCTTGCGTTCATAATAATCCCAGATGATGTCGATTACGTAGAGTATCTCGTCATCGCTATACTGTGCGCTTACCTCATCACCCACATAGTTGCGGATGAATGCTATGGCGCGGTCTTCATCATATTCAAGTTCGGTCGACATATGCTGATCTGTTTTCGGGTTAATACTGTTACCGGGGGGGAGCCGGAAGGATGCGCAGGCCGTCAGGCGCTGCTCTCTCTCCTCTCTCCTCCTGCTCAGGCGTTGAGGTCAAGGAGTCCGTCGGGGAGGTCGAGGTTCATGCTGCATTCGCCGGTATCGCGGTCCTCTTCGACGCTTGTGATGAAATCCGGATCGAAGGGGATGTAGATGATGTCGGCATCCTCGCCGTCGGGGCGCACGAGCAGCAGGAGGTTGGCGGTGCTGCTGTCCACGGATTCCACGGTGCCTATGTAGCCGTGGTCCTTGTCGTAGACCTTGTAGCCCACGAACTCGTCCTCGGTCTGTATCTCGTCTTCATCCACATCCATGAATTCCGCCACATCGCTGCGCAGCAGGTAGAATTCCTTGTTGACGAAGGGTCGGGCCTCTTCCTGGGAGTCGACACCCTGCAGCTTGACGAGCGAACTGAAGTGCCCTTTCGGGCGCACCGATTCGGCGTAGAACGGCACGTATATGCCGTCGATATCCACGATTATCGGGTAATCCTCTTCAAGGATTGCGGAGTCAAACTCCACGAGCACGTTGAGTTCACCTTTCAGTCCGTGAGGCTTCAGGAATTTTCCGGCGGATATTATAGATTTTTCTTCAATCATGGTAATATATGTTTAGTAAGCCATTCCGCTCCGCCCCTCCCGGGATGCCATGCCGGCATCGCCTAAGGCGTGGAGTGGGGATTATCAGTCGTCGACGCGGATTATGCTGGCGCCGAGACTGCGCAGACGGGCCTCGATGTTCTCGTAGCCACGGTCGATCTGGTCGATGTTCTGAATGCGGCTCGTGCCGGAGGCGCCGAGGGCTGCTATGAGCAGCGCTATGCCGGCGCGGATGTCGGGCGATACCATCGATGTGGCGTGCAGCGTGTGGAAGCGTCCGCTTCCGATTACTGCCGCACGGTGCGGGTCGCACAGTATGATGCGTGCCCCCATGTCGATGAGCTTGTCGACGAAGAACAGGCGCGATTCAAACATCTTCTGATGTATCAACACACTTCCCTTGGCTTGGGTTGCGACGACGAGGAAAATACTCAGCAGGTCGGGCGAAAGTCCGGGCCACGGCGCATCGGCGAAGGTCATGATGCTGCCGTCCATGAAGGTCTCTATCTCGTAGATGTCACGCTGGTTGACGCGGATGTTGTCCCCCTCTATCTGCAGGTTGACGCCGAGGCGGCGGAACATCTCGGGCATTATCCCGAGATTGCGCAGGCTTACGTCTTCAAGCACTATGTCGCTCCCCGTCATGGCGGCCATCCCGATGAAGCTGCCCACTTCGATCATGTCGGGCAGGCAGGTGTGGCTCGTGCCGGAAAGCGACTTTACGCCGGTGATGGTGAGCAGGTTGCTCCCTATCCCTTCGATATCGGCTCCCATTGATACGAGCATCCGGCAGAGCTGCTGTATGTAGGGTTCGCAGGCGGCGTTGTAGATGGTGGTGGTGCCGCGGGCCAGCACGGCGGCCATGATGAGGTTGGCGGTGCCGGTGACGGAGGCTTCGTCGAGGAGCATGTACTGTCCCGAGAGTCCGTCGGGGGCTGAAATCTTGTAGAGCCCCTCGTCGCTGTCGTATTCGAAGTCGGCGCCGAGGCTTATCATCCCCTGGAAGTGGGTGTCGAGGCGGCGGCGCCCTATCTTGTCGCCTCCCGGCTTGGGGAGCACGGCGTGGCCGAAGCGCGACAGCAGCGGACCGATGATCATCACCGATCCGCGCAGCGATGCGGCGCGGCGGCGGTAGTCGGGGGTCTCGATATATTTGAAGTCGAGTTCATCGGCCTGGAATTCGCAGGTGTGCGGGTCGATGAAGTTGATTTTCACTCCGAAGTCAGCCAGAAGGCTGATAAGGTTTCTCACGTCGAGTATGTCGGGAAGGTTGGAGATCGTCACCTTCTCGGATGTGAGCAGTGTGGCGCATATCACTTCGAGCGCCTCGTTTTTGGCTCCCTGCGGGCGGATGCTGCCCGAGAGTTTGTTGCCTCCTTCTACTATGAATGTACCCATCTGTATCTTCTTCTCTCTTCTTTAGTGGTGAATACGCCTGAATCCCTGGGAGTCGGCAAAGGCTCACACGGCGCAGGCGGCACGCCGCTCAGAGGCGGTTTTTCTTATTGCGCCCTTTCTTACCTTTCGGCACCGGCGTGACATCGCGGAACTCGTGCAGTATGTAGCGGTTCGGGTCGAGGTCGATGCGCCCTTCGGAGTAGTTGTAGAGGTCGCGCAGGATGCGGGCGTTGTCGACTCCGTCGGGGTTGTGGGTGAGCAGGAGTTTCTTCATCTGATGGGCTATCATGGAGATAAGGCGGTCGCGCTCTTCGCCCGGCTCCATCATGGCCACGATCTTTACGATGTTCTCGAGGCTGCGCCCGTACTGGCGGTTGCGTATCGGCGATTTCTCATACCGCAGCTGTGCCGGACGCGGATTGACCGTGTCGGCAGTCACCACCTCGCAGGGGAAGTCGATGTCGAGTTCGAAGCGGGCCATGATGTTGAGATGGTCCCAGAATTTCTTCATGTCGCCGTTCTCACCCACGTTCTGCGGGAAGAGCGTGCGCATCACCCCTACTATTGCGTGGGCGCAGACGGTGCGCTCCTCGCGGTCGGGGATTTCGACGCAGTAGTCTACCATGTTCTGGATATTGCGCCCGTATTCGGGGAGCGGCAGATGTGGCATCCCGGTGTTGTAGGGGATGAATTTGAAGGAGTTTTCGGATAGTATGTCGTCGTGAGTCATTTCTTGCATCTTTTTAGGGTTGGGTTATTTCCCTGCGCCGGAGAGCACTTTGTTTTTGGGCGTGGTGGCCTGGTATTCTTTCATGTAGTAGGGCACTCCGTAGGCTGTATCCATAAAGTCGCCCCGGCGGAAGGCTCGCTCCGAGAGGGCCACCATGTCGATGGCCAGGGGCATGGCGTTGGTGAGGAAGAGGGCGCCGGGATGGCGCACCACTTCGCGGGCCTTGTCGACGCCGTCGCCGATGAATACTATCCGGCGGTCGGCGGGGAGGTCGGCGTAGGAGTCGGCATCGAGTATCATGGGACGCGGCTCCATGAGGGGGCGGAGGGAGAAGTCGTAGGCGGCTGTGTATACCTCCATGCGGCGGGCATCGATCATCGGCACGAGTATCTCGTCGCCTTCGGCATCGCGCAGCCCGAACATCCCTTTTACGGCAAGAAGCTCGAGGGTGGGCACTCCGATCAGCGGTATGTCTTTGGCGAAGCATAGCCCCTTGGCCAGCGACAGACCGATACGCAGTCCGGTGTAGCTACCCGGACCGATGCTCACCGCCACTGCATCAAGCTGCAGCTCGCGGCGGGCTATGTGTTGCAGACAACGGTCGACGTATCCGGCCAGAAGCGACGCGTGCTGCATCGCTTCTTCCGATTCGATATGGAAATCTATCATACCGTCCATGCTTACCGCCACCGAACATATGCGTGCGGCGGTCTCTATATTGAGGATCACGCTCATATTGCAAATTTAGTCATTTTTTCGGATTCGGGCAATATAACTGTTTATTGCCGACGAGGGCATCCACGCAGCGGCGCCCGTCGACGGCGGCGGAGACGATCCCTCCGGCATAGCCGGCCCCCTCGCCGGCGGGATATAGGCGGGATATCCCGGTGTGCTGCAGTGTCTCGCGGTCGCGGGGGAGGCGCACGGGTGAACTGGTGCGGCTTTCAAGTCCGATTACGGTGGCCTCGGGGGTGAGGAACCCTTTGCTCCTGAAGCCGAACGTGCGGAACCCCTTTTTCAGCCTTTCGGATATCCCGGGAGGGAGGAGGAGGTCGACTCTCGCCGGCACGAGTCCGGCAGGATAGGATGAGGCGGGGAGAGAGTCGGAGGGGCGCCCGGCCACGAAGTCGGTCATGCGCTGCGCCGGTGCCCGAAGGGTGTCGGCGGCGGCGCGGAAGAAGCGGCGTTCGATGTCGGCCTGAAGTTCGAGCAGCTGGAATACGCCGTAGCGCTCGTATTCGGGATAGTCGCCGGGGCGTATCTCCACGACCATCCCGGAGTTGCTCCAACGCCCTCCGCGGGCGGAAGCCGACATGCCGTTGACCACGCTTTCCCCCGGTGCCGACATGGCGGGCACCACTACCCCGCCCGGACACATGCAGAAGCTGTAGACGCCGCGTCCGTCGGCCTGCGCCACGTAGTTGTATTCTGCCGTGGGGAGGTATTTCCCTTTCCCTTCGGGCGAGTGGTATTGCAGGCGGTCGATGAGGGTGGCGGGGTGCTCAAGGCGTACACCCATGGCGAATCCTTTGGCCTCCATATCCACACCCTGGGAGTGGAGGTGGCGTATGGTGTCGCGGGCGGAATGCCCTGTGGCGAGTATCACGGGGCCGTAGAGGCGGGTGCCGTCGGCCAGGGTCACCCCATCGGCGCGGCGCGTGCCGTCGGGGTCGTCGGTGAGTATCAGGGAGTCCACGCGGGTGGCGAAGCGCACTTCGCCGCCGCATTCGATGATTTTCTCGCGTATGCGTTTTATGATTTTGGGCAGGAGGTCGCTGCCGATGTGCGGGTGGGAGTCGCAGAGTATCTCATCTTTGGCGCCAAACTGCACCAGAAGCTGCATCACGGCTTCGTTGTCGCCCCGCTTTTTGGAGCGGGTGTAGAGTTTGCCGTCGGAGAATGTGCCGGCACCCCCTTCGCCGAAGCAGTAGTTGGATTCGGGGTTGACCTCCCCTTTGCGGCTCATTTCGGCGATGTCGACGCGGCGTGTGTCGACATCGCGTCCGCGCTCCAGCACCACGGGGCGCACTCCGTGTTCTATCGCCCGCAGGGCGGCGAAGAGTCCGGCGGGTCCGGCCCCTACTATCAGCACTGTCGGGGCATCCTCGGGGACCGGCCGGAAGTCGACCGGAGCAAGGGGTGGCAGGGCGGTGAGGTCGTCGCCGGTGGCTACGGCTACTGTCAGGTTTACCACTATATCTTTCTTGCGGGCATCGATCGAGCGGCGTGCTATGCGCACGTCGTTGATGCGCTCGGGCGCGAGGCCGAGCGAACGTGCCGCCACGCGGCGTATCTCGGCCGGGTCGGCGGCCTCGCGGGGGGTGAGGCGCAGTTCGGTAGTCTCTCTCATTTCTTTCTGATTTCGTCCATACGCTGCTGCATCCTGGCTTCCGAAGGGTTGGCTCCGGCGTGCCAGAAGCGGTGGCCGGCTATGGCTTCGGGCAGGTATAGCTGGTCGGAGTAGTTGTTGGCGTAGTCGTGGGAGTATTTGTACCCCTCGTGGTAGCCGAGGTCTTTCATCAGCTGTGTGGGGGCGTTGCGCAGGTGCAGCGGCACGGGGAGATTGCCTGAGCGCCCCACTTCTTCAAGTGCGGCCGCGATACCCATGTAGGCGGTGTTGCTCTTGGGAGATGTGGCGAGGTAGACGGTGCATTCGGCCAGTATGATGCGCCCTTCGGGCCATCCGATTTTCTGGAGGGCGTCGAAGGTGGCGTTGGCCAGCAGCAGGGCGTTGGGGTTGGCGAGCCCTATGTCTTCGGCGGCGAGTATCACGAGGCGCCGGGCTATGAAGGCGGGGTCTTCACCTCCTGCCACCATCCGCGCCAGCCAGTACAGGGAGGCGTCGGGGTCGCTGCCGCGCACTGATTTGATGAATGCCGAGATTATGTCGTAGTGCAGTTCGCCGTTGCGGTCGTAGGCTGCGGGGTTCTCCTGCAGCCGGTCGATTACTGTGTCATCGTCGATCAGAAGCGGTTGGCCGTCGGGGGCCGACTGCTCTATGAGGTCGATTATGTTGAGGAGTTTGCGGGCATCCCCTCCGGCGAAGCGGAAGAGTGCGTCGGTGGATTTCACTTCTACGCTCCGCGCCTGCAGTATGGGGTCGGTGGCGAGGGCGTGGGCGAGGAGCTGCTGAAGGTCGGCTTTGTCGAGCGATTTCAGGGTATATACCTGGGCGCGGGAGAGGAGCGGGCGTATCACTTCGAAGGAGGGATTCTCCGTAGTGGCTCCGATCAGTGTGAGCACCCCTTTCTCTACGGCTCCGAGCAGGGAGTCCTGCTGGGATTTGTTGAAGCGGTGTATCTCGTCGATGAAGAGTATCGGTCGGGCTTTGGCAAACATGCTGCGCCCGGCCTTTTCGCAGCGGTCAATCACTTCGCGCACATCCTTGACTCCGGAGGTGACGGCGCTCAGGGTGTAGAATTCGGCTTCGGTGGCGTTGGCGATGATGCGTGCGAGGGTGGTCTTGCCTACTCCGGGGGGGCCCCAGAGTATGAATGAGTTGATGCGCCCGGTGTCGATCATCGAGCGTATCACTCCTCCCGGACCCACGAGGTGGCGCTGTCCGATGTAGTTGTCGAGTGTCTGCGGCCGCATCCGTTCGGCCAATGGTATGTTGCCCGCCATCTTCGGTTATGCTTTGATGAGTTTGCGGAGTGTTTCGGCGGTGACACCCTGGAGGGTGTCGGTCACTTCGTCGCTGTGCGGCGCCAGGGTGAGAGGGGGTAATGTCCCGGCTACACCGAGCACCGCTCCTCCCGAGGCTTCTCCGGCTTTTACGCCCTGGAGCGAGTCTTCCACCACCACCCAGTGGCCGTCGGTGAGGCCGAGGGATTTGGCGGCCATCAGGTAACCTTCGGGATCCGGTTTGGAATGCCTTACCATGTCGCCTGTGATGATGGTCTGAAAGTATTGGCGTATGTCGGGGAGGTCTTTGTAGAGGTGCGCCATCTTTATGCCGTTGCTGCTGGTGAAGAGCGCTGTGGGCACGTTGTGGCGCTTGAGGTCGTCGAGCAGTTCTTTGGCTCCGGGGAGGTAGGTATACACCATTTTCGCCTCTTCTTCGAGCAGGCGTGCCTCTACCCTCTTGCGTGTCTCGGGGTCGGGGTAGTGGGTGGCGAGTATGTTTTCGAGGGTGGTTCCTTTGATGCGCTCGGCGAAGTTGGGCACGTCGGTCGGGAATTCGCGGTTTATGCGTTCCCAGATGCGGGTGTACTCATGTTCGCTGTCGATGAGTACGCCGTCGAGGTCAAACAGCACACCCCATCGCACATCTCCCGGCATTTCGGCAATGCCGGGGGTGCATACGTCATCGTGAATATCTGAATTATCGTGATTTTTCATAACTTTCGGGATTGACCTACAAAGTTAACAAAAAAATCCCAATAATCGTTGGGTCCCCGTTCAGATATGAGAGAGCCGGGCATCGGATGCCCGGCCATGATTCGGGGCAGCGACCGGTTTGGCCGCTGCCCCGTAGGATTTCTGTTATTTCATCATGCGTACACGCTCAGTAGCGCACTTTCTCGGCTGCGCCGCCGCTGCGGCGTATCAGTATCTGACCGCGCGCGGGGTTATCCACCTTCTGACCGTCAAGTGAGTAATAGACTGCTTCTTCCTCAGCAGCTGATACCTTTTCTACTCCGACTGACACACCGTTGATACAGTTGAATTTGCCCCATACCGGATGCACCCTGTATTCGTCTACGGATTCCTCCGGCACCCATAGCTCGGCATTGGCATACACCTCTTCGGCAAACATTGGCAATTTTTGCGGAAGAATAAGTGCCTCACATTTAGGAGGTGTAACCGACCGAACGGTAATCTTACGTAAGTTCCTATCAGAGTCGAAATATGTATTGCTCAAATCCGTCAGACTCTGCGGGAAATCAAATGAGGTATACACATCGCTGCTGTTTAATACCTGCCACGCAATACGTTCCACCCCTTCCGGAATTACCACTTCAGCACGCTGCCCCGGCCAACCTACGAGCGTTTTCATTTCTCTATCGTACAATACCCCGTCACTAACGCGATATGCCTCATTGGCAGGATCAAGGTCGATACTTTCAAGATTATCCATCCCGGAGAATGCTCCGCTTCCAATCGTCTTCACTCCGGCAGGAATAAATACTTTCTCGATTGATTTGCAGCGATTAAATGCCAATTCTCCTATCTCTTCCACACTCTCGGGGATATCGCATTCAGATACAGTGGTACACAGTTCGGCAAAACCTTCCGGAATAATCTTTAATCCAGCCGGAAGTTTTATATATTCCAAGGAACTGGAGTATGCCACACACTCATCTCCGATTTCGGTAACTGAATCCGGGAAACGTATTTCCTTCATTCGAAATGTGTAACCGAATGCTCTTGCTCCAATTCTGACTATCGTCTCCGGAATTTCAACTGAGCTAACATTACAAAAAGGATGATAATGAAAACCGGCAGGCCACGCAACGAACGCATCTTCATCTATTGCAACCACTTTGTATCTCACATCCGGGTCTTCTGCCGAGGGGAGCGATTCCGGAATAATCACTATACCATCGTCCCCTGACCATTCGTAATCAAAAACGTAATTTTTTAGAGAAAGGGACTGGTCTTCAAGCGACAGATTAAAAATCATACCGTCATAAAAACACTCTGTCGGATCCCACTCACTCCATTCACACTCAGCTGACATAGCCGAAAGGCACCCTACACCCCCCATTATGCCGATGAGCAATATTTTGATTAATCGTTTCATAACATTCTGTCTTTAGTGGAAGCCGTTGAGAATCACTTTCATCACTGAATCCAATCATCCTCTACGGCTTCCATCGTAACTTGTATCAAATCTAATACTTCGCCAATTTAAGATTTATGGAAATCTCTTTTAATCATAGAGCGAAGTCCTCAGTAGCGCACTTTCTCGGCTGCGCCGCCAATGCGGCGTATCAGTATCTGACCGGATTCGGGGTTATCCACCTTCTGACCGTCAAGTGAGTAATATACGGCTTCCTCTTCTGTGGCCGGTACCTTTTCTACGACTGACTCTCCGTTGATGCGGTTGAATTTGCCCCATACGGGATGTGCCTTGTATTCGTCTACGGATTCTTCCGGCACCCATAGCTCGGCATTGGCATACACCTCTTCGGCAAACATAGGCCAATACGAGGGTAGAACCCGTTCAGTGCATGTCGGTGGCGTAATCGAACGAACTGTAATATTACTGAGATTATTATTCGCAAAAAAGACTGCAGCACTAAGATCACTCATACTAATCGGCAAATCAAGGGAAGTCAGCGAGGAGTTGTAGTTGAGGGCTTCTCCTGCAATACGCTCCACACCTTCAGGTATTACCACTTCGGTTGGAGCACCGGGCCAACCTACAAGAGTCTTCATGTCCTTATCATATAACACTCCATCTCTAATGCAGTATGCCTCATTGGCAGGATCGAGATCAATACTTTCAAGATTGTCCATCCCGGAGAATGCTCCGCTTCCAATCGTCTTCACTCCGGCAGGAATAAAAACTTTCTCAATTGATTTGCAGCGACAGAATGCCAATTCTCCTATCTCTTCCACACTTTCGGGGATATCGCATTCAGTTATAGTGGTACACAATTCGGCAAAACCTTTCGGAATAATCTTTAAACCAGCCGGAAGTTTTATATATTCCAAGGAACTGGAGTATGCCACACACTCATCTCCGATTTCAGTAACTGAATCCGGGAAACGGATTTCCTTCATCCGAAATGTGTAAGCGAATGCTCTTGCTCCAATTCTGACTATCGTCTCCGGAATTTCAACTGAGCCAACATTACAAGAAGGAGAATAAAAACCGGTAGGCCACGCAACGAACGCATCTTCATCTATTGCAACCACCTTGTATCTCACATCCGGGTCTTCTGCCGAGGGGAGTGATTCCGGAATAATCACAATACCATCATCTTCCGCTGGCCATCCGCTATAAAGAATGAGTGTACAGTCTTCAGGCGACAGCCAAAATTCCATGCCGTTATAAAAACACATTGCCGGATCCCCCTCACTCCATTCACACTCAGCTGACATAGCCGAAAGGTTTCCTACAACCCCCATTATGCCGATGAGCAATATTTTGATTAATCGTTTCATAACATTCTGTCTTTAGTGGAAGCCGTTGAGAATCACTTTCATCACTGAATCCAATCATCCTCTACGGCTTCCATCGTAACTTATATCAAATCTAATACTTCGCCAATTTAAGATTTCTGGAAATCTTTTTTAATCAGGGAGCGAAGTCCTCAGTAGCGCACTTTCTCGGCTGCGCCACCAATGCGGCGTATCAGTATCTGACCGCGCGCGGGGTTATCCACCTTCTGACCGTCAAGTGAGTAATAGACTGCTTCTTCCTCAGCAGCTGATACCTTTTCTACTCCGACTGACACACCGTTGATACAGTTGAATTTGCCCCATACCGGATGCACCCTGTATTCGTCTACGGATTCCTCCGGCACCCATAGCTCGGCATTGGCATACACCTCTTCGGCAAACATACAGTCATCATTCGTTTCCGCACATGCCGGAGGTTGAGTAGATTTCACAGTCACACTTTTAAGAGATGTATCATAGCGGAATGTGGTGTTGCTTATATCGGTAAGGCTTTCGGGGAGGTCGAGCGACGTGAGTTCAAAACCCCAGTTGAGGGCTTCGCCTGCTATGCGCTCCACCCCCTCGGGCACCTTAACATCCTTTCGTGCGAACGGCCATGCTATCAGGGTCTTCATCTCCTTGTCGAGCAGTATCCCGTCGGGGGCGCAATACCATTCGTTGGCGGGGTCAACCTCAAAATTCTCCAGACTCACCAATGCCGTATAGGCATCGTCGCCTATTTCCCGAACTCCGGCAGGGATATGTATTTTTGTCATGGAGTTGCAGCGGAAGAATGCCTGTGCCCCGATTTTCTCCACACCTGCAGGCAACTCGCATTCCTTAAGGTTGCGCGACATTGCCACAAAACCATTAGGCACTGTCTTTATAGAGGCCGGGAGCACTACCTGTTCCAACCCGCCTGACCAATAAAGACATTCCTCTCCGATTTCTGTTGCCGATGAAGGAAATGTAATCTCCTTAAGTGAATGGGCACCGGCAAAAGCCATGTCGCCAATTCTTACAATTGTTTCCGGCAGGGAAATGGATGTCAGTTCACAGATTACGTAATATGCATCCGCAGGATAGTCAGTCTTGTAGATATCCTCATGTTTTTTGCCCGAAGTGATTCCATCGGCGAAGGCATTCCTGTCAATTTCCACTATGGGATACACCACCATTACATCATCCGGAGAGGGAAGATACGCCGGAATCTCAATGTCAGTATTTGCGGTACTGAAACGACACCATCTCAGCACCATATCATTCGACTGCCCGGAAAGCTTGTCAAACTGCATGTTCATTTCATCCGATATATACATGCACGACTCCCCCGTTTTGCCCCATACATACCCTTTGGCTGCCCCTGTAGCAACTCCTCCTAACAGGAGGAGTGCCATAAGCATATGTTTAGTATAATTTCTCATAAACTTAATGTGTTTATTGATGATGCCGCCGGCCTTTGATACCTTATCATCATCCGGCGGCATCATATTCAGTTGATGCTTACACCGCAATTTCAGTAGCGCACTTTTTCGGCTGCGCCCCCAATGCGGCGTATCAGTATCTGACCGCGCTTGGGGTTATCCACCTTCTGACCGTCAAGTGAGTAGTAGACTGCTTCTTCCTCTGCAGCTGATACCTTATCTACTCCGACTGTCATGCGGATATTCTTGAACTTTCCCCAGACAGGATGAGCCTTGTATGCCTCTACAGATTCTTCCGGCACCCATAATGCTGCATTTGAATATACGTTTCTATGGAACATAATCTGGTTGGCGGATTCATTTTCCTCACAGGCAGGGGGTATAAGCGACCTTACGGTGACTTTCTCAAGACTTTCATCATAGCGGAATGTGGTGTTGCTTATATCGGTAAGGCTTTCGGGAAGGTCGAGCGACGTGAGTTCAAAACCCCAGTTAAGGGCTTCGCCGGCAATGCACTCCACCCCTTCGGGCACTTTTACATCCTTTCGTGCGAAAGGCCAGGCTATCAGGGTCTTCATCTCCTTGTCGAGCAATATCCCGTCGGGGGCGCAATACCATTCGTTGGCCGGGTCAACCTCGAAATTCTCCAGACTTACCAATGCCGTATAGGCATCGTCGCCTATTTCCCGAACTCCGGCAGGGATATAAACCCTTTTCATATTGTTGCACCGGAAGAAAGCTCCAGCTCCGATTTTCTCCACATTTTCCGATATGTCGAAATCCCATAGAGAATAACAATAACAGCACAGGTCAACAGGGATCTCCTTTGTATGGGATGGCAGCACAACCTTTGTCAATCCATATGACCAAGATATACATCCATTACCTATCTCTTTTATAGTTTCCGGGAATATGAATTCGGAAAAACCACTTCCCATAAACGCCTCGGCTCCTATAGAAGTCACCGTTTCGGGAATCGTAATGCTATTAAGTGGAGTAAACCAAGCGCAACCTCTGGTGTATTTAGTGGTGTATATGTCAGGCATTCCGGGCATGGATAATCCACACGCTTCTTCACCAATACTTACCACAGCATATTCCTTATCCGGATTGGAGGGGAATCTCACTGTGGATGGCACCTCAAGATGAGTATACCCCCCCGAAGTTCCGAAATATATTTCATCAAATCCCGCAAATTCAGCAGTTCCGTCCTCTTCAGACAGGATTGAATACCAGAAATCCCCTATTTTGACAGCTCCTTCCGGTTCGCGATGGAAACCCTTTGCCGGAAGTGACGAAAGCAATCCGATGACTATCAGACAGTATGTAATAATAGCACGCATAATATTCTCTCTTTAAGTTTTCTATAATCCGTATGACTCATTCTCACCGTCCCACAATGTCTGCGGGCCGGTGAGTTTTATCTCATGGAGCCTAAAACTGAAGTGTGCAGTTCTCAATCACGAACTCGCCGTTAAGTTCAAGCTGATTCCCACTGCATTTCAGTGTGCCTCCTTTGAATGTATTCGTACCTGTCAGCTTTACATTCTCTCCTTCCAGATACAATGTTCCGCCGGAAAGCGTAAATGCACTGTCAGCATTTATATCTGTAGCTGAAAGAAGTTTTAGCGTTGCTCCGGTAGACACGTCATAGGTACAGACATCGCTTCTACCCTGCTGAATATCAATATAAGGAAGTGAGTATGTTTTGGTCACATTCACCAACCTTACATTATCAGCCCATAGTTTCATCACAGGCAACATCCCCGTCTTCCATATGGAGATCAGTCTATCCGGGAACTGACTCTGAGGTACAGCGAGGTTGTTTATGTCTTTTGCCTCTGACCGAACCAATGCCGTCAGAGGCGGGATAGAAGGATTTTTCTCATGGCTGTCCGGGTGTTAGAGTTAGATTTGTGTCTGGAATCTCGTGTGCGCTTCTTTTGAAGATATGGTTCATCAGAATGCCGCGATTTGAAAATGTTTAGAATCTTTTCACATTCCCTTTCGACCGCAAATATAGGTTAAAATCATTCCAATTCCAAATTTTTCAGCCAATATTTTCAAAACCTCTATCGATATTACTATATCTTATGTTTTACCCGTGAATTAACACACTCACATATGTATATTGCGGTTTTGCTTACAGTAATCCAATACTGAATCTTGCAGATGAAATAAGTATTGCTTTAAGTTTTAAAATTTCACCATTATACTTTCACTTCGCATATAATCTACTAAATGTGGCATTTTGTCATTTTGTGTTCAGACATTTCGGATAAATCCGAAATGTCCGGATGCGGATTGCGGTGTGTATCGGATGAAGGGAAGCCGCGTGGCACGGACGGCCCGTTGCAACGGGTCCGACCTTGCCACGCGGCCGATTTATATAATCCGGGCTGAGCCCGGCGACGGATCTCTTCGGTGGTTCCCGGGTCTGACAAGATTGGGAATCAGTTGGCTGCGCGTCAGAAGTTGTAACCTAACGTGAACTGGAAGAGATTGTTTTTCATTGTTATCGCTCCGTTGTTGTCGTTTTTGATCTGGTTGACCATCCCGAGGTCGCCACTCAGGCCGACGTAGTAGTGCTGCAGGAAGTTGGCCCCTACGGATATGCGCCATGCACAGTCCACGCGGTTGAAGACATCTTTATAAAGCGAACCGCTGAGGTGCGTGCGGTAGGCTTCGTCGCTGTAGGTGGCGAAGCGGGTCTCGGTGGTGAGGTAGTAGTCGTCGGAGAAGCCGACCTTAAGCACCGGACCGGTGGCTACGTTGAGGGAGAAGTTTTTGGAGAAGTCGAAGTGATACCCCAACATCACCGGCACGCGCATACCAAACGAGCGGGTGCTGTGACTCTTCCAATGCGCATCCTGCATGAAATCATCGTCAAGGTTGATTTTGGTGGTGTTGTAGTAAAGTTCAAGTCCCGGCTCTATCGTGAAGTTGGCCACGATAGGCTGATTGTAGACGGCTCCTATACTTACTCCGGCCCCGCTGTCGAATACCTTTTCGCTGATATTGCCATAATTCACATTACCGGGCACAACGCCTTCGGCTGAAAGTCGCAAACCGAGATATGGTCGGTTGTTTGGATTATCCACCACGGGAGAGGCTGCGAAAGCTGTGGTAGCTGCACCGGCCATAAGCACGGTGGCGAGTAAAATAGTCTTTTTCATAATACTGATTGCTTAAGATTGTGTTTAATGGGTTTCGAGTGACTTTTTTTATACCGACCGACGGCATATCCTGCTCCGGGTGTGCCATCGCCCGATTTTACCGTTATAACATCACTTCCAAATGTCCGGTTTTAGGGCTACGGCGATTCTTTATATTTTTAACACTATTGCATAATAACCCATACTAATCCGTTTTTATTCAGCATTTTTAATCATCTTTTATCATGCCGTGCGCGTTAATATTCCGATTGGTAAGTCTCCTCACCCCGCTCCCCGATAATACCGCCGTATGGGGGTGACGGCGCCAGCCGATATCGCCGGATGCAGGTGGTCGCGACAGGTCGCGACCCTACGCGAAACGCGTCGCGGTCATACATTATAAAAATACCTGATTATGATAAAATCTCCCACTCCACCCTCTTCCTCGTCATCACAATCCGCAGGGTCGGGTGCTCCGCGCATTCACTATCTGTTTCTGGTGATTTATCTCGCCGGTCTGAGTGCTTTCGGTTCGTTTGTAAATGATATGTACCTTCCTTCACTCCCTTCGATGAAGGAGTTTTTCCATTGTTCGGTACCTACGGTGCAACTCGGTCTGACGATGGGGATGATCGGTCTGGGGGTGGGCGAAATCATTCTCGGCCCAATCAGCGACAAGTATGGCCGTAAACCGGTACTGCTCGCCACGCTGTTGCTCTTTGTGGCAGCGGCCGTGGTGAGTGTATTCTCCCCTACGATCGGTTTCTTCCTATGGTGCCGTCTGGCGCAAGGGCTGGGAGCATCGGGAGGGTATTTTCTGGCACGCACCATCCCGGCTGATTTCTATGCGGGGCGGATGCTGGCACGCACTATGGCCATCGTGGGAGCCATCAACGGTATCGCTCCGGCCTCGGCTCCGGTGTTGGGCGGTTTTATTTCCGACAGTTTTACGTGGCGCGGGGTATTCTGGGCACTGGCCATTTTCGCTGTGCTGCTGCTGGTATTCGCTCCACGGCTGAAGGAGTCGCTGCCGAAGGAACGGCGGTCGCAGAGTTCGTTGCTTCGCACGTTCGGTAATTACGGGCTGTTGCTTCGCAACCGGCCGTTTATGATCCATGTCATGCTCAAGGCTTCGGCGTTAGGTTTTCTGTTTGCATATATCTCTTCGGCACCGTTTATCATGCAGACGCATTTCCATTTTTCGCAGACGGTGTTCGGGTGCATCATAGGTGCGAATGCCATTTTCGTAGCTGTGGGGGCCATGCTGGCGCTGCGTTTCAGGATCCTGAAACGGGCGGCACTGATCGGCGGGATAGGTCTGGCGGTGACGGTGGCGGTGGAGACGGTGCTGATGACCACCGTCGACTGTTTCTGGGCCTATGAATTGCCGCTGCTCCCGATTCTGTTCTGCCTGGGGATGATCTTTACGGTGAGCAATACGCTGGCCATGAATGAGGGGCGGCGCGATGCAGGCGGAGCCTCGGCGCTGTTAGGTCTGGCAGGATATGTGGTGGGGGCTATCGTTTCGCCTCTTGTAGGTCTGGGCGACATACTGCGCTCTACGGCCATTGTATTTGCAGTGGTGGCGGTGATGGTGCTGGTAAGCGCCTATATGTCGGCGCGGCTTCCGGCCGACCTTGACCAATAATGATTGGTCGGGACCGGTCGGACCGGTCGGACCTGTCTGACTTGTCTGACCTGTCTGACCTGTCCGACCTGTCTGACCTGTCCGACCTGTCTGACCTGTCCGACCTGTCTGACCTGTCCGACTTGTCTGACTTGTCTGACCTGTCTGACCTGTCCGACTTGTCTGACTTGTCTGACCTGTCCGACTTGAAATTTTGTTTTGATATTTGAGAATTTTTGTTTAATTTAGCGGCAGATTCATCACTCAGGATTTCCTGACGCACCTTTCTATGGCCGGTTGCTGCCTTAACCGTTCTCGGGAACGCGGGATTTCCATAAAACTATATTGACTTATGAACAAGAGACTTATTGGAGTATTGGCTCTGGCTTCGGTGCTCTCCGTGGGGGCCATGACGGGGCTGTTTATCTCGGCCTCTCACGCCGGATTTACATCGGAGGCGGTGGCAAAGAAGGTGAAAAGCATGAATAAACGTCATCCGGATCCGAATCCGGATTCCAACTCATCGCGCGGTATTGCCGAACTGACCACGAAAAGTGTAAAGGTGGCGAATTTCGATAAGATTGATGCGGGTTGCGCTGTGGCTGTGGTGTACACGCAGGGTGCGCTGAAGCCGGTGGAAATCACGGCTCCGGCCGATGTGATGCCTTATGTGAAGGTGTCGGTGAGCGGGAGTAAACTGAAAGCCTACATAGATTTCGGCCCGCAGGGGCGCAGTCGGTTTAACTTGAATCAAGGGGATGTGGAAATCACGGTGACCTCTCCTCAACTGAGGAGTCTCGACTTCTCGTCGGCCGCTTCGTTCAGCCATAAGGGTGAACTCGACTGCCCCAACGGTCTGAAGGTGGAGACGAGTTCGGCCTCATCGGTGTCGCTGTCGGGGATAATCACTCCGCACCTTAATATCGAAACATCGAGTGCGTCTTCTGTTTTCGTGAGTCTGGCCAATGCGACATCCGCCAATATCGAAGCGACTTCGGCTTCCAATGTGGTAATGACCGACATTAAGTGCACCTCGATGAATGCCGAGGTGTCGTCGTCGGCTACGGTCAGTCTTACCGGCCAGGGCACTACCGGCAATTTCGAGACGTCAAGTGCCGGCACTCTCCACGCTTCTTCTTTTTCTCTCGATACTGCCAATGTGGATGCCTCTTCGGGCAGTTCGGTGAGAATCTGCGCCAAGACGGCCAATATAGATAAGTCGAGCGGTGCCACGGTAAGCAATTCCCGGAAATAACCGGTCACTCGTCTGCACCGCAGGCGAATAATCGCCCGTGTAGTGTGAACTATCTATGATATGTATTTGCGCCTTTGCGGATATCACATTCCGCAGAGGCGCATGAATTCCTGACGCAACGCCGCGTCGTCGCAGAATCTGCCGCTATAGTCGAATGTGACTGTGGCGGCATCCTGTTTTTCAACACCACGCATCTTCATGCAGAGGTGCTCGGCCTCGCAGGCCACTATCACCCCTTCGTTGGGCAACGCTTCGCCAAGCAGGCGGCATACCTGCGCCGTGAGGCGCTCCTGCACCTGCAGGCGGCGGGCGAAGTTGTCGACAATGCGGGCCAGTTTCGAGAGTCCGATCATCTTCCCTTTGGGGATGTAGCCTATGGATACTTTGCCGAAGAAGGGGAGGATATGGTGCTCGCACATGCTGTAGAACTCTATATCCTTGACTATCACAATCTGCGACCCGGCATGTTCGAACACTGCCTTGCGGGCGATCTCCATCGGGTCGACGCGGTAACCCTGCGTGATGTCAATCAGGGCCTTTGCGGCGCGCATGGGGGTCTTTACAAGTCCCTCGCGGTCGGGATCCTCCCCGATGAGGCGGAGTATCTCGCGGTAGTGCCAGGCAATCTGTTCGGTGAGCTGCGGATTGTGGGTCTCTTTTCTTGCCATAATTTACTTACTTCACTACTATAATCTGACATTTCACTACGCGCATCTCGTCGGCAAACGACGGGAAACTGCGGCGCAGTTCCACCAGGGCTTCGCTGGCCTCGGAGGCGGTCTGGAAGTTGCCTACGCGGGTATACCAGTTGGGGGCGGAGGAGAAGGTGTACACCTGTCCGCGGTATTTCGGGAATCTGGCGGTGATGGCGTTGCCACGGGCACGGGCACGGGATTCGAGGCTGTGCTGGTTGCGTCCGTCGCTGAATACCTGTATGCGGTAGCCCGACACTTTGTTGATACCGGGCTTCATCGTATTTCGGCTGCCGGTGGAGGCTTTTTTATGCGATGTGGGGGGAGTGAGGATTTTCTCCATCAGGTCATCGTCGATCAGTATCTCCACGTTGCCGTCGGATGAGTCGATGATGCGCTGTATCACATTCGGTGCCGCCACGCTGTCGGAGTCGGCCGGGGCCTCGGTCTGCGCCGTGGCCGCCATAGGCATCAGCATCAGCATGAGGGCCGGAAATATGTAGCGTAGTGAACTGATGAGTCCGGATTTTGTCATGTCTGTCAATCGGATGTGTCAGAGAAAAAAGATACTCCCGCATGGCAGAAGCCGGAGCTCCGCCATGCAGGAGACTTATCGGTAGAATATCAATTGAAGGCCTCTACGATACCCATGAAGGATTCTGCGTCGAGGGCTGCGCCGCCGATCAGACCGCCGTCTACGTCGGGCTTGGCGAAGAGTTCCTTGGCGTTGGAGGGCTTGCAGCTGCCGCCGTAAAGGATGGATGTGTTGTCGGCCACTTCCTTACCGTATTTGTCGGCTATCACCTGGCGGATGTGGGCGTGCATGTCCTGTGCCTGCTCGGCTGTGGCTGTCTTGCCGGTGCCGATGGCCCATACGGGTTCGTAGGCAATCACGATCTTGCCGAAGTCGTCGGCAGAGAGTTCGAAGAGTGCCTCTGTCTGCGATGCCACTACGTCGTTGTATGTGCCGTTCTCGCGCTCTTCGAGCACCTCACCCACGCAGAAGATGGGAGTCAGACCGTTCTTGAGGGCCTGTTTTGTCTTTTCGAGCAGCTGGGCATTGTTCTCGCCGAAGTACTGGCGACGCTCGCTGTGACCGAGGATCACGTGGCTTGCGCCTGTGCTCTTCACCATAGCGGCGGATACCTCGCCTGTGTAGGCGCCTTTCTCGTGCTCGGAGCAGTTCTCCGCGCCAAGACCTACCAGATTCTGGTCGATTACGGCGTTGACTGATGTGAGGTGGGTGAAGGGGACGCAGATCACTACGTCGCAGTTCTTCTCCTTACCCTGCAGGAGGGTATTCACCTGATCGGCAAGTTCCACACCCTCTTCGAGGGTTGTGTTCATTTTCCAGTTGCCTGCAACAATGTTTTTTCTCATAACTTAAGATGATATTGTAGAATTTATATCAGTCGTTATTTCTTTGGCGGAGCCACCGGGGCACCGCTACAGATGCGGAATCCGGTGCGCCACGCGCACCGTCGGCTGACGCTGCGGCAGCTCCGCCGTATTCCAACAAGCAAAGTTAATGATTTTCCCCGACATTCGCAAATCGGATTTCACCCCCACCTTACCTTCCCCTCATACCATCATACTTCCGCAATCAGCCGCAATGTTTTAAAGCGGTCTTAGATGGATATTTTTCTTAATTAAGTATGTCGCCCAAAATAGTTACGGTATTACTTAATGAGCCTTGTGGCAGAGTGGGTGTATATCCGCGCACAATCAGCGGGAAGGAGCGATAACCGCGGAGCGGTTTCATGGCCTGTTAACCGCGTACATACAGCTGGGCGTAGCCCAAGCTGTATGTGCGCGGACTGCATATCCCCTCTCTACCCCTCCCCCGCTGTCGCTTCGCGACAGCGGGGGGTCTTACAATTTACAGTCCACGCCTCGACGTATAGTGTTGTCGCTCCGCGACAAAGAAGAGAGAGAGGGCCAGTATCCGCGCACAGGCTGCTTCGGCTACGCCGGGCAGCCGATACGGTTAACAGGCCATGTAACCGCTCCGCGGTTAGGGAAGCCTAAAGCCTAACTCCTAAAGCCTAACACTTCTACCGGGTGACCCCTAATATAGGAGCAGATTAACACCGAAAGAAGGCGATATTTCACCTATCTGAGTTATTGGAAATACTTATTTTAGTGACATTAATTTGAACACTTACTTATGCTCTTGAAAGTATTCATACAGAGCGATCGGACCGAGATGCCAAAGTTTAGTCTCCTCTTTCGACAGATCCCGATAGGTATTTGATCTGTACACCTTCCTTATGGCATCAAGAATGGATATCCCGGTTTTCCGTGCTATCAGCATTGATAACTGACTTACCTTCCCGGGTAAAATAAGGTACAGGGTATCGGCAGTAATCGTTTTCATTTCCTTACAACATAATGTGATATAAACTTCAGATACGGTAACGCATTCTCGGTATGAAAGAGATATTGGTCAACAAGACGATATGTTTTCAATTCTCGTATTAATGTTTCTTTACTTATTACACCCTGCTCAAAAAGAGAAAACTGAGTGTAGACGCGGTCATCGGCAACCGGTCCTATGACAATATCGTAATCATGTGAAAACCCGTCAATCATACGGTTGGCCAATACGAAATCTACCCATTCTTCATCAGCATCCTCAAATATTCTCACCTTCAACTGCCCTACAGCCGACGGACGGTCAAAAGAGTATGTATTGACGTATCCCTCAGCCTGAGGTGCAAGCAATCTGTTTTTCACCCACCTCTCAGCCTGTAGCTTTGAAGTGGTAAGATAGAACCCTTTGCCGAAGTCTAAGGTCCGTTGAGGCTCCCGAATCTCAGGCCGCACGATTATATGGCTTCCCCCATGATATAATATCTGCTTCATCCCTTTTTACTAAATTCCATTAGATGATCAATCTCTTCCATAAGCCACTTTGCTCCATGCTGATGCATCACATCATAAAACTCTGCAAGGTGCTCAAGCACTCCTGCTTCAGAGAGTATCTCCATCGCCTCCTCTCCGGAAATCCCTTTATGATGCTTATACTGTTCAATGGCAAACGCCACATACACCGGTATTGAATCGTCTCCACTGTATGCCGAACTGTATATCTTGTCATTACCCTCTCTCATACGGCTGTAGTTATTGAATCTTATCTCTGCCTGCAAAAACGGTTTGCCGTTCAGACAGACACTTGCAAAATTAACAAATTTTCTCCAAACGGCAAAACCTCCGTTACCATTCTCCAATTCCCCTCGGGCAGTCGCGATAGATAAAGAGTGATGGCCGGAGGGATGCGTCCCGCCCGGCCATCTGAGTGTTGAGTATAAAAACAGGGATTTTACTTATTGACCTGGAATTTGTTCCAGCCGTCCTTGAGGTAGGCGATAGCCTGCTCGGCGGCGGCTACGCCGGCGTTGAAGTTGGCCTCGGCTGTCTGCGCACCCATCTTCTTGGGGGTGAAGAAGCAGCGGGCTGCAAATTTCTTCTCGAATTCCTCAGCGGCTGCCGGACGTATGTCGGATACGTAGCGGAGGTCGGGACGCTCTTCGAGCGCTTTCATCAGGCCGGCCTCGTCGATCACTTCCTTGCGGGCTGTGTTGACCAATACGCCACCCTTCGGCATGAGCATCACGAGCTCGTAGCCGATGGAGTTCTTTGTCTCGGGTGTGGCGGGGATGTGGAGCGATACGAAGTGATTGTTGGCGAAGAGCTCTTTCACATCGTGTACGGGTTTCACACCTTCTCCCTCCATCACTGCATCGGGCACGAATTTGTCGAGGGCCTCGACTTTCATGTCAAACCCTTTGGCGATGCGGGCCACGTTGCGCCCTACCTGACCGAAGGCGTAGATGCCGAGTGATTTACCTTTCAGTTCGCTGCCGGAGGTGCCGTTGTACTGGTTGCGGCACATCATCACCACCATGCCGAATACGAGTTCGGCCACGGCGTTGGAGTTCTGGCCGGGGGTGTTCATCACGCAGATGCCACGCTCTGTGGCTGCTGCGAGGTCGATGTTGTCGTAGCCGGCGCCGGCGCGTACGATTACCTTCAGTTTCGGGGCTGCGGCCATTACTTCGGCATCAATCACGTCGCTGCGCACGATCAGTCCCTCGGCATCCTTGACGGCCTCAAGGAGGTCGGCGCGTGTGCCGCGCTCCACGAGCTCGAGGTCGTTGCCCGATGCGTTGACTGTATTTTCAATTGCCTTTACTGCATTTGCGGCAAACGGTTTCTCTGTAAAAACAAGAATCTTCATTTCGTCTTGGTTTTTTATCCTGACATCTTCCGCATGGATGAGGAGAAGGTCATGACCGGCCCTCCCCTATCCACAGGCGGATTATATCACGGATTATATCATTTATGATTCTTTATGTCGAGTGTCTCCGGGGCCTTCGGATCAGGCGTGGAGAGCCTCATACTCCTTCATGCACTCTACCAGAGCCTCTACGCTCTCCATGGGGAGGGCGTTGTAGAGGGAGGCGCGGAAACCGCCTACATCGCGGTGACCCTTGATGCCTACCATACCCTTGGAGGTGGCGAAGTCGAAGAAGTCTTTCTCAAGTTCCTTGTATTCGGGTTTCATCACGAAGCATACGTTCATGATCGAGCGGTCTTCCTTGCCGGGGACTGTGGCCACAAACATCTTGCTGTTGTCGATGGCGTCGTAGAGTTTCTCGGCTTTGGCGATGTCCATCTTTTCGATCTCACGCAGTCCGCCGAGGCTCTTGTAGTATTTGAGGGTCTGAAGGGCTGCGTAGATGGGGAGCACCGGGGGTGTGTTGAACATCGAGCCTTTGTCGACATGAGTCTGATACTTCAGCATTGTGGGTATCACGCGGTCTACGTGGCCAAGGGCGCTGTCCTTGACGATGCAGATAGTCACGCCGGAGGGGGCGAGGTTCTTCTGTGCGCCGGCGTAGATGAGGTCGTACTTCGACACGTCGACGGGACGTGAGAAGATATCGGAGCTCATGTCGCAGATCATGCGGCAGGGCACATCGGGATCGCGGCGGATTTCGGTGCCGTAGATGGTGTTGTTGGAGGTATAGTGGAAGTAGTCGACGTCGGCGGGAACCTTGCTCTCGAAGTCTTTGGGAATATAGTTGTAGTTCTTATCTTTGGATGATGCCACTACATCTACCTCGCCGAAGAGTTTGGCCTCCTTGATGGCTTTGGATGCCCATACGCCTGTGTCGAGATAGGCGGCTTTGGTGTTGAGGAAGTTCATGGCCGACATGGCGAACTGCAGCGATGCGCCGCCACCGAGGAAGAGCACCGAATAACCTTCGGGCACCTCAAGAAGTTCTTTCACGAGAGCCACTGCCTCGTCTACTACAGCCTGGAACTGCTTGCTGCGGTGCGATATCTCAAGAATCGACAGACCCATGTCGGCGAAGTTGATCACCGCCTCGGCAGTATTCTTGATTGTGTACTCACTCAGGATGCAGGGGCCTGCATAGAAATTGTGTTTCTTCATGATAAGAAGGTGTTAGTATTTTTAGGTTTTGCTTTTCTAAATCGGGGTCAGCATCTTGTCTCCTTTAGGGTGCCCGCTCCCGGGCAAAGGCCGGCTTGATGCAAAAATTCACGGAGAGAGTCGTTAATAGGGGGAGATTCTCGTTGCCGAAGCTACCTTTGGAAAGCGCCCGGCGGGCTCAACCCCTGTTTCAACGGCAAAATTAGCGCTTAATACTCGTATGACAAAATTTTCCCGCCTGTTTTTATACACCCCAAAAGGTGTTTTACAACACATATCCCGCCTCTTACCCCTACTCTTCACTCCATTCCCACTTTCTGATTCCCACTGCGATGGGCCCACCGGGGTGCTACCCTACGATGATGTCCCTGATTCGTCACTCCTCACTCCTCATTCCTCACTCCTCATTCCTCACTCCTAATTCCTCATTCCTAAATTCCTAATTCCCGAAGGGCATGTGCGTTTTCCGTTTTGTAATGTCGGCGGAATCCATTAACTTTGCATTAAGTGATTGGTGACGCTCTCACGAAGATATTGACACGGCCATGGAAGTAATGTCGCGGAGCGTCACTTTATCGCGACATGAACCCATGGCTGATGTTTTTTATTTATGGATTTTAGGCTCACTTCTGAATATCAGCCTACCGGCGACCAGCCGGAGGCTATCGCCGAACTCGTGGCAGGTCTGAATGAAGGCAACCCTCATCAGACGCTGCTCGGTGTGACCGGTTCGGGCAAGACGTTTACCATGGCTAATGTGATCCAGCAGGTGAAACGCCCTACGCTTATACTTTCGCACAATAAGACTCTGGCGGCACAGCTATACGGGGAGATGAAGAGTTTCTTCCCGGAGAATTCGGTGCAGTATTTTGTAAGTTATTATGATTATTACCAGCCGGAAGCGTATATCCCTACGAGTGACAAATATATCGAGAAGGATCTGCAGATCAATGAGCAGATCGACAAACTGCGTCTGGCCACTACGGCGGCCCTGCTGTCGGGACGAAGGGATGTGATTGTGGTGTCGAGTGTAAGCTGTATCTACGGCATGGGAAATCCGGAGGATTTCTCGCAAAGCGTGGTAAAAATCGCTATCGGTCAGAAAATCAGCCGCAACGCGCTGCTGCGCCGTCTGGTGGATTCGCTGTATAGCCGCACTACGGAGCAACTGGGTCGCGGTCAGTTCCGCGTCAAGGGGGATACGGTGGATATCATGCTGAGCTTTGAGGAAATTCAGCTCCGCGTGCTTTTCTGGGGTGATGAAATCGAGAAGATACAGACTGTAGATCCGGCCACCGGAGCCACGCTGAGCAATCTGGAGGGGTTTAATATCTATCCGGCAAATATCTTCGTGACATCGAAGGAACGCACGAATCAGGCTATCGACCAGATTACGCTCGATCTGGGTGCCCAGGTGGAGTTTTTTCGCAATGAGGGGAAGCTCCTTGAGGCTGAGCGCCTGCGCGAACGCGTGACCTATGATCTTGAAATGATCAAGGAACTGGGACATTGCAGCGGCATCGAGAATTATTCGCGTTATTTCGACGGACGCGCCGCCGGCGAACGCCCGTTCTGCCTGCTGGATTATTTCCCTAAGGATTACCTTACCATCATTGATGAGAGCCATGTGACGCTGCCGCAGATACGCGGCATGTACGGCGGCGACCTTTCGCGAAAGATGAATCTTGTGGAGTACGGGTTCCGGCTGCCGGCCGCTATCGACAACCGCCCGCTGAAATTCGATGAGTTCGAACGCCTTACGAATCAGGCCATATATGTGAGCGCTACTCCGGGAGATTATGAGCTGCAGCTGTCGGAGGGTATCGTGACGGAGCAGGTGATACGCCCCACCGGGCTGCTCGACCCGGAGATCGAGGTGCGCCCGACGATGAATCAGATCGATGACATGATGGAGGAAATCCGGCTGCGCATCGAGTCTGACGAGAGGGTGCTGGTGACTACCCTCACCAAGCGTATGGCCGAGGAACTCAATGACCATCTGCAGAAGTGGGGCGTAAGGTGCTCTTACATTCATTCGGATGTGGATACGCTCGACCGCATACGCATACTTGAGGATCTGCGCAACGGGGTGTATGATGTGCTGATCGGGGTCAATCTGCTCCGTGAGGGTCTCGACCTGCCGCAGGTGAGTCTGGTGGCTATCCTGGATGCCGATAAGGAGGGGTTCCTGCGCAATCACCGTTCGCTGACGCAGACTGCCGGACGCGCGGCCCGAAATGTCAACGGCAAGGTGATAATGTATGCCGACCGCATCACTGATTCGATGCGCCTTACGATTGATGAGACTGAGCGCCGCCGCAAGAAACAGATGGCTTATAATGAGGCCCATGGCATAGTGCCTACGCCGATCGTGAAGCGTGCGAATACCGATCTGATCGATATCTATACCGGAGGTGAAGCGGAATCGGCTCCGGCGGCACGGAGCGGCGCTCCGGCCAAGGCGGCTCTTTCGGGTGCGGTTCCCCGCACGGTGGCCCCCTCGCGCGAACGGCGCGCCGAACCGCGTCCGTATCTCGAACCGGAGGAGTCGCAACGGTTTGTGGCCGATCCGGTGACGGCATATATGAATCCCGACGAGATACGGGCCCGAATCGAAAAGGTGAACCGCGACATGATCGCGGCCGCCAAACGCACGGATTTCATTGAGGCGGCGCAGCTGCGCGACGAACTTCTTGCCCTGCGCGAACTTCTGGAAGGGAAAAATGAATCCCCCTCCGAATCACACTCTTAAAAACAATAGAATATGGACCCGCGTTACGATAAATCCCTTTATCTCCCTACCACCCGCGAGGAGATGGACCGCCTCGGCTGGGACCGGGCGGATATAATCCTTTTTTCGGGCGACGCTTATGTCGACCATCCATCGTTTGGCGCTGCCGTAATCGGCAGGGTGCTGCAGGCCCACGGCTATAGGGTGGCCATCGTGCCGCAACCCAATTGGCGCGATGACCTGCGCGACTTCCGTAAACTCGGTGTGCCGCGTCTGTTCTTCGGCGTGTCGCCGGGGGCGATGGATTCGATGGTGAATCATTATACGGCCAACCGCCGCCTGCGGCACGACGATGCCTATACGGCCGGCGGACGGCATGGCGCACGCCCCGACTATCCGTCGGTGGTGTATTCGCGGATTCTGAAGGAGCTGTATCCCGATGTGCCGGTAATCGGAGGGGGAATCGAGTGCTCGCTGCGACGGGTGTCGCACTATGACTATTGGTCAGACTCTCTGCGCCCCTCGATTCTGGCGGAGGCTCCGATGGATATGCTTATATACGGCATGGGGGAGCGCACGGTGGTGGAACTGGCACGCCGCCTTGACGCCGGCGAGAATATCAAGGATATCACGGATGTGGCGCAGACGGCTTTCCTGACCGACAGTGCGCCGGATCCGCAGAGCGGCGACATAGTGCTGGCTTCGTATGAGGATTGCCGGCGCGACAAGTCGCTGCAGGCCCGCAATTTCCGCGATGTGGAAATCGAGTCCAACCGTATGCACGGCCGCCGTATGTGGCAGGCCACGGGGGGAAGATATGTATGCATCAATCCGATGCTGCCGCAGATGACGCCGGAGGAAATTGATGCTTCGTTCGACCTCCCCTACACACGCTATCCGCATCCGCGCTACAAGGGGAAGACGATCCCGGCCTACGACATGATACGCCATTCGGTCAACATGCACCGGGGATGCTTCGGAGGCTGCGCGTTCTGCACAATCTCGGCCCATCAGGGGAAGTTTATCGCATCGCGCTCGAAGGATTCGATACTGCGCGAGGTGCGGCAGGTGACGCAGATGGACGATTTCAAGGGGTATATCTCGGATCTTGGGGGTCCGTCGGCAAATATGTACGGGATGAAGGGGCGTGACACGGAGCGCTGTGCGCGCTGCGTGCGCCCGTCGTGTCTGCACCCCAAGCCCTGCCCTAATCTTGACAACGACCATTCGCGCCTACTCGAAATATATAAGGCGGTGGATGCGATGCCGGAGGTGAAGAAGGCTTTCGTGGGGAGCGGCGTACGCTATGATCTGGCCATGGCCCCTTCGGGCAATCCGCGCACCGATGCCGTCAACCGCGAATATCTGCGCCAGCTGATAGCCCGCCATGTGAGCGGGCGCCTTAAGGTGGCGCCGGAGCATACGTCGGACGAGGTGCTCGACGTGATGCGCAAACCTTCGTTTGAGCTTTTCCACCGATTCAAGCAGTTGTTTGATAAGGTGAATCAGCGGGAGGGTCTGCGCCAGCAGCTTATCCCCTATTTCATATCCTCGCATCCCGGATGCCGGGAGGAGGATATGGCCGAACTGGCGGCGATCACCAAGAATCTGGACTTCCATCTGGAGCAGGTGCAGGATTTCACTCCTACGCCGATGACCGTATCCACGGAAATATATTACACCGGTATCCACCCGTATACCGGCAAACCGGTATACACGGCCCGCGATGAACGTGAGAAACTGGCCCAGCGTCAGTATTTCTTCTGGTATAAGCCGGAGGCACGGCGCGATATCGTAAATTCGCTGCGGCGCCTGCACCGCCCCGACCTTCTGAAGGCCCTCTATCCCGGAGGTGTGCCCGCTCTGGCGGAACCAAGCCGCAGCTATAACCCCAATTTCCGCCACGCCGACGCACCGCGCCACCGCCGCACGGATGCCGACGGCAATGCCGACCCCCGCGGGCGCGACAAGGGTGAGGGGAAGGGTGCTGCCCGACCGACGGGGAAAAGAAACGACCGTAAATCAAAACCATAAAAACACTAACCGTAAAAACAACCAAATTTTTCATGAACAAATTCCTGATTCCCATGGGTATCGCTGTGCTCCCGGCGCTGATGACCGGTTGCGGCGCCAAAGATGATCAGGGCGACGACGCTCTGATCGAAAAACCCGAAGTGAAAATCGAGAACGGCATGCTCACGCCGGAGGTGCTGGAGGCATTCGGACGTATCGGGGAAGTGACTCCCTCGCCCGACGGGTCGATCATCGCCTTTACCCTCACATACGAGAGCATCGAGCAGAACAAGAGCAATGCCGAAATCTACACTATGAAACCCGATGGCTCCGACATGCAGCGCCTTACGCACACTAAGTCGTCGGAAGGCAATCTGGCCTGGATCGACAATGGTGAGCGTCTGGCTTATATAGCCACCGATAAGGAGACTGAGAAGCCGCAGGTGTTCACCATGAAACCTGACGGCAGCGACGCACGCCGCGCCACCAGCATGGAGAATGGCGTGGAATGCTTCAAGTTCTCGCCCGACGGTAAGAAAATAGTGGTGGCTTCGGCCATCAAGCCCTATAATGAGAATGAGGAGCTGCTGAAGGATCTTCCCAAGACTACCGGGCGCGTGGTCGATGACCTGATGTATAAGCATTGGGACGAGTGGGTGACCGAAATCCCCCACCCCTTTATCGGCGACTTCGACGGCAATGAGGCTTCCAACCTTACCGATATCATGAAGGACGAACCTTTCGAGTGCCCGATGCGCCCGTTCGGCGGCGCGGAGTCGTTTGCATTCTCGCCCGACAGTAAGCAGCTCATCTATGTGAGCCGCAAGCTGAAGGGTATGGATTACGCCTTCTCTACCGATTCCAACCTCTATCTCTACGACATAGCCGAGGGTAAGACTGTAAAGAACCTCACTGAAGGTATGCCCGGATATGATACCGACCCGGTATTCTCTCCCGACGGCAAGCAGCTGGCGTTCCTCTCTATGGCTACGGCCAAGTATGAGTCGGACAAGAAGCGTCTGATGATCATGGATATGGCCACTTACGAGATGCGCGACATCACGGCGCAGTGGAAGTACTGGCCCGAGGAAATCGCATGGGAGGCCGATGGAAAGAATATCCTCTTCGCCGGTTACTGCGAGGGTACCAAACCGGTGTTCCGTATCTCTGTGGCCGATGGCTCCGTGACTCAGCTTACCGACGGGATGTGGGATTATCACCGTGTGATCCCCTTCGGCGACAAGGTGCTCGCCCTGCGCCACAATATGCTGCAACCTGATGAACTGACCGCCATCCCGGCAGCCGGAGGCGAAGTAAGCCAGATTACTGAGATCAATAAGGATATCCTTTCGCAGCTGGCCGAGGTGAAGGTGGAGAAGCGCATGGTGCCCACTACCGACGGCAAGGAGATGACGGCATGGGTGATCCTTCCGGCCAATTTCGATGCCACGAAGCAGTATCCGGCTATCGTGTACTGCCAGGGTGGTCCGCAGCAGGCTGTAAGCCAGTTCTGGAGCTACCGCTGGAATTTCCGCATCATGGCGGCCAACGGGTATGTGGTGATCGCTCCCAACCGTCGCGGTGTCCCCGGTTTCGGCGAGGAATGGAACCGTCAGATCTCAGGCGATTACGGCGGCCAGAACATGAAGGACTATCTCTCTGCAGCCGACTATATCGCGGCCGAACCTTATGTGGATGCCAAGCGTATCGGCGCTATCGGTGCCAGCTACGGCGGTTTCTCGGTATACTGGCTTGCCGGGCATCATGAGGGACGTTTCGCCGCTCTGGTGGCTCACGCCGGTATCTTCAATGTGGAGGCTCAGTATCTTGAGACGGAGGAGATGTGGTTTGCCGATTTCGACCTCGGAGGTCCCTATTGGGATAAGGAGAATGCCGTGGCCCAGCGCACTTACGCTACGTCGCCCCATAAGTTTGTCGACAAGTGGACAGCTCCGATTCTGGTGACTGTAGGCGAACTCGACTACCGCATCCTGGCCTCGCAGGGTATGATGGCATTCAATGCCGCCAAGATGCGCGGTCTGGAGGCCGAAATGCTGGTATTCCCGGATGAAAACCACTGGGTGCTCAAACCCCAGAACGCCATCCTCTGGCAGCGCGTATTCTTCCGTTTCCTCGACAAATACCTTAAGGCAGCTCCCGCAGCCACCGAGGCTCCGGCTGCAGCCGACTCCGCAAAGTAAACCACTCTACATAGCAGGCACGGCTAACTATCGAGCCGGCTTATGAACCTTTTATATCCTGTACTCCGGATTCCCCGTTTTCCGCCCCACGGCACCATTCCGGTACCGTGGGGCGTGTTTTATTCTATCACATTACACTAATCATTATTATACAAATAATATATTATATTTTCTGCATTAACCACTGGATTTTTCCACATCTTTTTTGGGGATTTTATATATTTTTTGTTTAACTTTACGGCATTCAAAAATAGGAAGATGCCTTATTATTTAGCGATTTCTTTTTTTGACTAACATATACAAACGCAGTTAATTGATATTCGACGAGATCTAATCCATTCGATTTACATTTTGTCATAATATCTTAGTATCACCCCATAAATCACACTAACCCTATGAAATTTACAACTAAAGTCATCGGAGCGTTAGTTCTACCCCTGCTACTGACAGGGTGCTCGGATGAATGTCGGTATGAAGCTACCGACCTCTCAGTACAGGCAACAATCGATACACGGGTACCGATTGAAATCGCTCTTGAAAATGCCGATAACCTTATGGCTCAGTTCGAAACAGGAACCCGCACTTCTGAGCGAAAGGTAGAAAGCATTAATGTCATTGGTCAGACCAACCGGACCCGCGGTCTTAGCGCTGACAGCATCCTATACGTTGTCAATTATGCAGATAATGCCGGATATGCTATTCTTGGCACCGACAGCCGTCAGCATTCTGTCTACGCAATATCTCCCACAGGACATCTCAATCTGAATGATACTGTTAACGATTCCATGCTGTCTCATGTCATCAACAACATTATTGACAACGCGGCCTACAGTATTGCTCCACCTCCGACAGACACCGGTGGAGGCGGAATTACCATAGGTGGAAGCCTCACCTATCAAAACTATGCAAATCGCCGCATAGAATCTGTCGATATTCCTACAGTCTTGGAGAACCTGACTGTAGGGTATTCTGATGACATGCGAAATGGCACTTTAGACTGTACTCCGATAGCTTTGGCATTATTAAAGATATTGTCTACTGTAGTGGAGGATAACTGCTCTATGCTTACGAGCTATTATCAATGGCTGATGTCCGAACCGGGAGCTATGAACAGTTCATGGAATCGTATTACGGAATTAAAAGAGATGATAATGGAGGCCTTGTCGCATAGCGACTTATCCAATGACGGATTTTTGGATGGACTAGCATGCCATGTTTTTGACAACCGATATAATAATTCTGTTACCGGATGCGGTTGTCAATCATACTGGGGTATGAGATGCAATGTTCATACTAATCAGATGCTCAACCTGCTGACCGGTAACTCCGGAGATATTCCACAGACATTCCTTCCTCAGGGATTCATGGTGGTCGGAAGCGACACCATTAGCAATTCAACTAATGTATTTGTTGTAAGCAAACTTTTAACCCAAGATGTCTGTACCTACAGCAAACTGACCAACAAGCTGATTTCAGGACCCGTGAAAGAATATTGGTTGTATTGCCTGTGGTCTGAAACAGCAGATGCAAACGGCTACTATCGTTATGATAAAGAAGCTGACGAACTTAATGTAACCTACCCTAAAAAACCAGCGCTATTAGAGAGGCTATATCTTTTTGGGGGATTTCAACAAGACCATACTTCAGGGCTATAACAATCTAAATGTAAAGATATGAAACGACTGTTTTTAACAATTATGTTATTGGTGTCGGTTGCATTGGCATATGCCGTTGCAAGCACTAAGCCATGGAACTCCGACATGAGAAATCAGATTGTGTGCGTGGTCGGGGATTTCAATGACTGGCAACTTCCGAATCAGGAATCCGACAATGGTGCCGCCGTTCTCGTCGGGTCCCAGGGAGTGAATGTGTTCTTGTATAAAGGCTCAATGTATTTACCTCAGGGAGATACGGCATTCGCACTATACCGACTGGATGACGCCACGTATGAACCCCTTGCTGTAAGTGCGGCTCTTACTCCATCTTTCGAACTGACCGACGAATCGGGACCCGCCGATTATCCGGCTGAGTATATGGAGTACTGCGCAAACAATGCCGCAGATCCCTTTCAATATCAACCGGAAACATATATAGAATCTAATGGTATGTCGCTGTATTCCAATACCGTAAGGGATCCCGATCTGATGCAGCCTTTTGTAATCCGCAATTGGCCCGGTGGCAAAATTGATATTTGTACCGGCAATGACAACCGCATGGAATTAAGAAGCGATTGTGCTCAGGCATATCAGCCTGTAAGCGACCGGAATATATATGCTGTCATTCAGATTGACGGAACACCCGTTCAGCTTGCCGAGATTCTATATTTACGCAGTTTGCATTTCCACACATATTACGGTGGGTATGCAAAAAAACTCTCAATAATCTTCTCAACTGAGAAATCTCTTGATCCCGCTCCTGAAAACCGCTACGGCGCACCCGAACCGTTCTATTCTTACTCCTCCATTTTTGCCCCTGCCGGCCAGACCACAGGTATGGTGCAAGGTGGATATCCATATGTTTTTGAGTTTGAAGAATTTGTCCGTTTCTCTATTCATGCAGACTGGACATCAGGAAGATTCACACTCACCCGCCATGATAATACGCTTAGTGACGAGTATGAAATCATCACCGTCTCCGATGGCGTGACCAATGTCGAATATGCACGTGTCGATCCGTCCACCGGATTTCTCCCACCTATTGAAGTGGAGGGCAATGAAGTATCGGTCTCAGTAAAAAATCCGGGAACAAAACCGGAATATCCGCTCCTGTATGAAAGATATTATGGCCACAATACGGTGGAAGATGATTTACTACACCGATCGGAAGAAAGACGGCCTGAATGCGACTATGATAAGTTTTATCCTTCACACCGTAGCAAAAAGCCCTACTCCGCCTCATTCCGCACATTTGGCAAGCTTACCGTAGAGTTATCTCCGCTTTACGAAATCTGCTACTGCCATTATGATGGTGAGTTAGATGAGGAGAGCCTCCTGCCGGCAGCGGTTGATTCTATTGACTTTGATGCCGACTTGGGAACCGGTCCGTATATCAACAACGATACCGAGTATTTCGACCTATTTGGCCGTAAGATTCGGGGACCACAACAAGGCCCGTATATTGTAAAATCAGGAAATAAGGTTATAAAGATGATAGGAAAATAATCCTTCCGCGACCACGAAAAAGCAGGAGACCTTGTCAATCTGACAGAGTCTCCTGCTGTCATTTTACCCGGCCGGCTGCTATCCTCCCGATTGCTTCCGAATGCATTTGCAATAACAGAGCATGCATAGGTATATTACTACAGTTTCATTTCCGCGTAATATTCGCCATAAATTATTCTATATTTTCGCATTTTGCATTTTTTAACCCTATCTTTGCCGATATATCCGCAAGGCATTACATTTTTAAACTATATCGTTATGACAAGACTTTTGCTTTTCGCTCTGGCTGCATCCCTGTCATGGTCAGCCCAAGGAGCCCGACCTTTTATCAAGGGGCTCGACAATTCCCGCCATCACGCTCCCCCCGCGGCTGCCTACGCTCCGCTCCGCGCTGCCGAAGCCGCTACGCTGCTTGAAGAGGATTTCTCGAAATTCTCCGACGGCTCGGAAAACGATCCGGCTGATGAGATATCGTATGAAAACGGCTACTATATCCCGGCTTCGCTGACCTTGTACCCGGGGTGGACCGGCCAGGGGGTGCGACCCGCCGGCGGATGCGTGTCGCTGCATCCGTGGAAGGATTCCTATGGGGGCGAGCGCGGCGGCTACATCTCGACTCCGCAGATGATGCTCGACGGCACGGCTACCCTCACTTTCCGCGCCAAAGCCGCAGAAGATGACTATGCCGAACTTTGGGTGGCCCTCTGCGACGATGACTATGGTCCGGGCGATGATTCTTTCGATCTTGAACTCTCCGGTGAATGGAAGCAGTTCACTCTCACGGCCTCGGAAGGTTCGCTTGAGATTCCATCCTATTTCCAGTTTATGGCCGAGGAGGGGATCGTGCTGCTTGATGACGTGAAGGTGGAATTCCGCCGCGACCGCATTGGCACTCCGTATCCGCTGAATGCCGTCAATAATTCTCCCACAGAATTCGTGGCCGGATGGGAGCCCGTCAACGGAGCCGACGCATATCTGCTGACGGTGCTGTGCAAGCGGCAGCCGGAGAATGTGACGAGCGGTGTGATTGAGGAAAATTTCGACGGCATATCTCTGTTGCCCGACGGCGGACGTATCGACACCGCAAATCCCAACTATCCGGAGGGATGGATGATCGATGTAAGCTCCAACGGATCGCAGGACGTAGCCTCGGATGCCGACTGGATCGCTTCGGCACCGGTGACCCTTATGTTTGATGCCGTGGGTGATGTGATAGAATCGCCCGCCACTCCGGAACCGCTTGAGAAATTCTCTTTCTGGGCACGCCCCACCGTATATCAGGATGAGTATTATTCGATGTCGCTGATACGCGTGGAGATATATCACTCTCTGACCGACAGATGGGAGAATGTGGCTCATCTGGCCTACTATAATTTCCAGGCCGAAGGAAGCCTGTATACTCTTGATGCCGAAGCCCTCGGCACCGATGCCACCCGTGTGCGCCTGTCGTACATCCAGAAGGGTGTGCCGGATTTCTACATCGACGACCTGAAGCTCTATTACCGCACCCAGGGGATTACCGAACCCCTCTTTGAGGATCTGCGTGTGGAGGATACGGTCTATACCGTGTCAGACATCAATCCTGAGAATGAATACAATTATTATGTGAAGGCCACACGCGATGACCTCGTGTCGCCCGCAAGTTATCTCGTATGGGTCGACGGCATTGCGGGTCTGAAGGTTTCCGGTCTTGAAGCGGAGGACGTTTCGCCCGATGCATTTACCGCCAGATGGAACCGTCTGGGGCATGCCACTTCCTATACCGTAAGCCTCTACAGCACTCTATGCCCGGAGTCGGACATGCAGGATGTGACTGTGCTTGAAGAAGATTTCGAAAATATCGATCAGGGCACTCTCGAACAGCCCGGCATGGACTGGGTATCTCCATTCGACTTCTCGTCGCGTGGTTGGGCCGCAACAGGATGGTGCGCCACGCAGCCTTCATGGATAAAGGGTATGGCCGGAACTTCGGGTACCAACTATTGGATGGGTCTCGCCGGACTGGTGTATACCCCCGTGCTCGACCTCTCCTGCCACGACGGCTCGGGTATCAACGTGGAAGGTAAATTCCTTACTACTGTCGACGGCTTCGATTATGAAGACCATTACGAAGCGGAAGGTATCTTTGCCATCATAATGCATCCGGCCGACATGACCACTCCTATCGCCTCCGCCCTGCTCGAGACTCCGAAGCAAGGTGAGAATGAAGGCAGGATGACTATCTCCAATATCCCGGCGGATGCCGATCTGTCGGAAGTGGTGATCGCGTTTATGAATAAGAGCGGTCTGGCCTTCTATGTGGATTACGCCCGCATTTCGATGAATGTGCCGGCAGGTAAGGTGCTCGCGGCACCGGTATGCGCCGTGAATACGGACGATACATCCTATCGCTTTGACAATCTTAACAATGACGCGGATCATGCCTTTACTGTCTCGGCTGCCGCCACACATAATTATGAGACTTTCTGCTCCGATATGTCGGACATGTGCCATGTCAATACATCTTCTTCCGGCGTAGAGGAAGTGACTGATGTACTGCAGGGAGACGTCGCTGTCAGTGCCGACCGTGGCTCAATTCATGTCGTGGCTCCCGACGGATGTGTATCCTGCATCTACACCGCATCCGGCGCAATGATCCACTCGGCAAGCGGCTCCTTCTCACTTCCCATCCCCTCGGGAATCTACCTCATCAAGGCCGAGGACCGCGGCTTCAAGGTAATGGTGAAGTAATCCGAAAGTCACCGCACAAACATCCCGACACACACGATGGAATAACCCTGTGACACCATCGCCACATTAACAAGCCCCCTCGCAGCTACGGTCTGCAAGGGGGCTTTCCTACTTCCCCACTGAATGAGATGAACCGACAGCCTCATCATGAGCTGAGAGCTCCTCGCTGTCAACTTAGACCGCTTCCAACAAAAAATGTGAACGCAGGGGCGGCGTACCGAAAGTAAATCACGTGGACACAATATGTAAATTTTTCGACACATACGATGGCAGCCTCAAAAATTCTTAGTACCTTTGCGTAAGTAACACATACCTATGGCAAATGCGAATAAGCAAGTGTTCAAATGAAATTTATCAGTATGGGAGCTTATTGTCAGTCTATTCCTGTGCGGAGTGAAGAAGCATAGCAAGCTATGTGACTGAGCGATAACCCGGCAGCGGCAAGAAGAAGCCGCAGATTGTATAATAGACTTCCTTTTTACTTGCTGTCATTTAAATTTGAACACTTACATACCACGCAATAATCTTATTCAATCAACACATATATGAATATATACATTACAGAAATCAAAATCAACAATCTATACCATCTGCAGAACCTTTCAATTCAAATTGCAGATGAGCACTCGCCGCATCTGATCCTTACGGGTAAAAATGGCAGTGGAAAAACCGTATTGCTGAATGCCATTGCTGAATTTCTTGACAAGGTGAAGGTTGACTCTCGACTTAATTTTCTTAAATATTCGGAACACCTAAGATTCTTGGAGACAAAAATGGAAGAGATTCCTGAAGGAAGTCGGGATTATATTTCAGCCTCTGCGAATCTGAGTGCTATGCGAAAGCAGCATGAAAATCTGTATGGTAAAATAGATATAGCCTTCGCCAATGGCTACAGCTGGATTAACGATTATCAGAAAGGCGACTTCATCATAGCCTTTTATCAGGCCGCACGTAAGACTAAAATCATACAGCCTACCAACCCTACCAAACCCACTCTTTCCACCAAAGGAGAAGCCAAGGATAATCTTACATCACAACTGCTCAATTTTCTATCCGATCTGAAGATTCAGGAAGCGCTCGCACGGAATGAAAATCAGATTGCCGATGCAGACCGGATTAAGTCATGGTTTGAGAATTTTGAGAAGATACTTCGCGTATTTTTTGAAGATCAGGACTTAAGACTTAAGTTTAATTACAAGGATTATTCTTTTACCATCAATACACAGGGGAAGGCGTTTAAGTTTACAGAACTGTCGGACGGTTTTATTGCCATCCTTGATATAGTAGCCGACCTGATACTGAAGATACAGGCTTCCGGTAATCTATCTACAGAATTCAGCAAACCGGGGATTGTACTGATTGATGAAATCGAAACTCATCTGCATCTGCAACTTCAAAAGATAATACTGCCGATGTTGACCACACTTTTCCCCAACATCCAGTTTATCGTGACATCCCATTCACCGTTTGTACTCAGCTCAATTTCCAACGCCACGGCCTACGATCTGGAGCATCATGAGCCCATAAGCAATCTCACGGAATATTCGTATCAGGCGCTGACCGAAGGATATTTCGGAGTCTCTACCGACTCGGATTACGCCCGTCAGCGATACAACGAACTTGAAGCACTGCTGAAAAAAGAGAACCTGTCGGATAATGAACTTCTGACAGCCAAACAGATTTATGAGGACTATAAAAAGATTCCGGAAGCAATTTCACCCGAACTTGTGGGGGCCTACCGTCAGCTTGATATCACATATCACAGCAAAATTCGACGGCTCTTTGAAACTGTTTAAATTTAATCACGGAAACTGACTGTCAAATTTACACGGATTATTCAGTAATGATTCGAGTTTACAAGCATAACGAAGCACCCAATTCGCTATTAAGGCATATCTCATGGACTGAAGAGGATGTAATCAACCGGCTTCAGGCTGACCAACACGGCAAATGCTATTTATGTGAGCGTATCCGGTTTACTGATTTTCAAGTTGAACATCTAAAAAGCCGAAGCAACTTTCCGGCTCTTGCCTACGAATGGAGCAATCTGTTTTGGTCATGCAGTTACTGTAATGCCAAAAAGCTGGCATCGTTTGACAATATCCTAAACCCGGCGCAACAGAATGTGGAAGAGCTGATTCATCAATCATTTGATTTTCCAAATACTAAAGCCATATTCTCTACTACTGCCGAGTCTACCGAGCAATCCACCGCTACAATTAAAATTCTGGAAAGACTTTTTAATGGCACAAACAGAATCCGCACCATTCGCGAACAACGATTCTATGAATATGCCATGTCAAAAATCACATCATTTCAGAATATGGTGACTGACTGGCTTAATGACAGTTCGAAGGAAAATGAACATGCAATTATAGAAGAATTGAGTGTGACCTCTGAATTCTTAGGATTTAAGTATTGGATTATCAAATCCAATGAGCATCTGCTTATGACATTCGGTAAATATATTATATGGAATAAAGGTTAACGGGCTCTCCCGGAATAGTTGACAGGAAGCCGGGCTTTGCAACCGCGACTTCCTGCCGTAATAGGTTTATGCCATACTTAGGCAGCCACACCGGAGTGACCATAAAATCAGGTCGCGTGGAGCCTGTGGATTTATCTCAGTCGTGGCGCAGCGACAGACCGATGCGGCGACGCGCGCCATCGATGTCGATCACCTCTACGCTGACCTGCTGGCCAAGACGGAGCACGTCGGAGACCGCCGACACCCGGCGCGACGAGAGGCGCGAGATGTGCAGCAGTCCGTTCTCTTTTATCCCTAAGTCGATGAAGGCTCCGAAGGCGGTGATGTTGACCACCTTGCCCGGAAGCACCTGACCTACATGCAGCTCTTCAAACGACTCCACTCCGGGGCGGAAGGCATCGGTGCCGCTGTCGGTGCGCGGATCGCGCCCGGGCTTGCGCAACTCTGCTATGATGTCGCGCATGGTCTCCACCCCACCTTTCCCCTCCCGGGCAAGCCGGTCGATGTCGATACGGTCGAGCAACGCGGAGTTGGCCGGAAGTTCGCCCACCGATACCCCTATCGAGCGGGCCATCTCCTTGACCAAAGGATAGCTCTCGGGATGAATCCCGGTATTGTCAAGCGGTTCGCTGCCGCCGGCCACCCGCAGGAATCCGGCACACTGCTCGAACGCCTTGGCTCCGAGACGAGGCACTTTCTTCAGTTCGGCACGCGAGCGGAACGCTCCGTTGGCCGTGCGGTAGGCCACTATATTGTCGGCAAGCGTGCGGCCGATGCCCGATACATACTGCAGCAGACTGGCCGAGGCCGTATTGAGGTCGACTCCAACGGCGTTGACGCAGCTCATCACCGTATAGTCGAGCGCGTTCTTGAGACGTGTCTGGTCGACATCATGCTGATACTGCCCCACTCCGATGGATTTGGGATCGATCTTCACAAGTTCGGCAAGAGGATCGATAAGACGCCGCCCTATCGACACGGCGCCGCGCACGGTGACATCCTCATCCGGAAACTCCCGCCTTCCCTCTTCCGAAGCCGAGTATACCGAAGCTCCATCCTCGCTCACCATATATATCGCCTCATCGGGCAATATGCGGCTTTGCTTAAGGAAGCGCTCTGTCTCCCGCGAGGCGGTGCCGTTGCCGAGCGACACGGCGTCAAGACGGTGGCGTGCCACCAGCGAGCGCAGTATCCTTGCAGCCCCTGCGGTGTCGTTGCGGGGTGCCGTGGGATATATCACCGTATGCTCAAGCAAGGCTCCCTGCTCGTCAAGAGCCACCACCTTGCACCCTGTGCGATACCCCGGATCGATGGCAAGCACCCGCCGTCCGCGCAGCGGCGCGCCGAGCAGGAGCTGGCGCAGATTGCCCGTAAAGATATCGATGGCCACACGATCGGCCTCTTCTTTCAGTTCGGTCGAAATCTCTGTCTCTACCGACGGGCGTATAAGCCGCTTCGACGAATCCTCCACGGCCGAGGCTATCACCGAGGCGCAGTCGCCGGTGGCCTGGCGCGGCATATAGGCCTCCACAAGCTGCTCTTCAAGACTGCGCGGGGTATCCGCCATGTCATACTTCACCTTCACCAATCCCTCCTTCTCGGCTCTCCGCAGAGCCAGATACTGATGCGAGGCCATGCGGCGCACCGACTGCGAGAATCCCGCATACTGCGCAAACGGAGATGCCTCAAGCTCTGCGGCCTTATCCTTGGCCACACTTACGGTCAGGCTGCCGTTGCGCCGGTAGGAATTGCGCGTCATGTTGCGCAGACGCGTCGATTCGGAGGCCCATTCGGCGATGATGTCGGAGGCACCCTGCAGGGCCTCGGCAGCGTCGGTCACGCCGTTCTTTCCGGCAAACCGGCGGGCGGCTCCGGAGCAGTCGCGTTCGCGTCCTGCCATGATGATGCGGGCCAGGGGTTCGAGTCCTTTCTCGCGGGCTGCGGTGGCGCGGGTGCGCCGACGCGGCTTATAGGGGGCATAGATATCCTCCAGTTCGGTCATTGTCGATGCCCCGGCGAGCCGATCGGCCAACTGCGGTGTCATAGCTCCGGCCTCGGTGATGGCCGAGGTGATGAAGCTGCGGCGCGCATACAGTTCGCGCACACTGCGCAGGGTGGTCTCTATATCGCGCACCGCCACCTCATCGAGCGCTCCGGTGCGCTCCTTTCGGTAGCGGCTTATGAACGGCACGGTAGCCCCCTCGTCGAGCAGGCCTACCACCGCCTCTACCCCTTTTTCGGGGAGCGACAGACGCCGCGCCACATCACGTATGATTTCCGCCGATGACACTTCGGGGCCGGCGGCTGTTGCATTCTCTTTATTCATATTGATATGTATTATGACGCAAATTTAGCAAAAAATCCGTTATGATTGACAGGTCTGACATAAGACCCCTCCCCAACCAATATATTATTTACTGATATAGGCGCGGATTTTTGAACCGTCGCGGATTGGCGGAACGGGCACCCTTACACCGCGCTCCTTACGGATTGCGGAATCAATCCGGGAATTTTTCTTATTTAGAATGATTCCAATTAAAATTATTTTTGTAATTTTGTTTTACCAATAGCCACCGGGCCGTTTCTTCTCGATTCCGCACGCGGCCAATGCGCTATGGTGGCTTCTATACAACCCAATCTGAACACGATAATATATGAGATTATCACAACTTAAGCCCGGCGAGACCGCCGTGGTAACGAAGATTCTCGGTCACGGCGCATTCCGCAAGCGCGTGATGGAGATGGGATTCGTCAGAGGGCGCGAGGTGACAATGGTGCTCAACGCCCCGCTTCAGGATCCAATAAAGTATAAGCTGATGGACTATGAGGTCAGTCTGCGACGCGCTGAGGCGGATATGATCGAGGTAGAACCTTTCGATCAGCTGAAACATGACGGACGCACCACTCACCATCCCGACACCGCAAGCCATGACCCTGCCGTAGGCGATGACACGGAGGATTTCGTGGCAAAGGACAAAATCATAAATGTGGCCCTCATAGGCAATCCCAACTGCGGAAAGACGTCGCTCTTCAATATCGTATCCGGTGCGCATGAGCATGTGGGCAATTATGCCGGTGTGACGGTAGGCGCAAAGGCCGGAACGGTAAAGTACAAGGGTTACCGCTTCAATATCGTCGACCTGCCCGGCACATACTCCCTCTCGGCTTATTCTCCGGAGGAACTCTATGTGATGCGCTATCTCAACCAGGAGATGCCTGACGTGATAGTCAATGTGGTGGTGGCTTCAAATCTGGAGCGTAACCTTTACCTCACTACCGAGCTGATCGACATGAACCGCAGCATGGTCATAGACCTCAACATGTATGATGAGCTGGAACGCTCAAAGGCGGTGCTCGATTATGAGACGCTCGGCAAACTGCTCGGTGTGCCCGTAGTGCCCACAAAAGCTTCGACGGGATGGGGTGTCGACCGACTGCTCGACACCATCATCGATGTCTATGAGATGAAGCACAAGGATGTGCGCCACATACACGTGAAGATGCGACCTGAACTCGAAAAGGGTATCTCCCGCGTAAAGGATATCATAAAGAACGATCCCACCGTGCCGGCCAATTTCTCTCCCCGATACCTCGCCATCAAGATGATGGAGGGGGATCCGGAGGCCGATGAGCAGCTACGCAATGCCGCATCATACAATGAGATAGCCGATGCGCGCGACCAGGAGGTGCAGCGCATCGAGCGCGACCTTAACGAGGATGTGCCGGCCGCGATTTCGGCCGATAAGTACGGGTTCATACAGGGGGCTCTGGCTGAAACGATGGAGGGGGATGTGCTCGAAGAGCAGAAGACCACCCGCATCATCGATGCCCTCGTCACGAGCAAGGTCTTCGGATTCCCGATCTTCATCTGCGTGATGCTGCTTATGTTCTGGGCCACTTTCCAGCTCGGCAGTTATCCGATGGAGTGGATCGAGAGTCTCGTATCCTGGATTTCCGGCCTGATTGGAGAGCATATGGCTGATGGACCCTTCAAGGACCTTCTGCTCGACGGCATAATCGGCGGCGTGGGAGGCGTAATCGTATTCCTGCCCAATATCCTTATCCTATATTTCTTCATTTCGATGATGGAGGATACCGGCTACATGGCCCGTGTGGCCTTCATCATGGATAAGCTGATGCACAGGATGGGGCTGCACGGAAAGTCGTTTATCCCGCTCGTGATGGGCTTCGGCTGCAATGTGCCGGCCATCATGTCGACCCGCATCATCGAAAGCAAGTCGAGCCGGCTTATCACGATTCTGATCAATCCGTTTATCAGCTGTTCGGCCCGTATCCCGATCTATGTGCTTCTGGTAGGCGCGTTCTTCCCGACTCACGGGGCATGGGTGTTCTTCGGGCTTTATCTGCTTGGAGTGGTAGTGGCCGTGATTACGGCCAAACTGATGCGCAAGTTCTGGTTTAAGGAGGATGAGACACCTTTCGTGATGGAGCTTCCACCCTACCGCATTCCTACGTCAAAAGCCATCATGCGCGGCATGTGGAGCAAGGCGCGCCAGTATCTCAGCAAGATGGGTGGCATAATCCTTGTGGCATCAATCATCATCTGGGCGCTCTCATACTTCCCGCGATATGAAATGGAGCAGGTGCCGCAGGATTATATATCCTCCACTATTTCGGAAATGCCCGACGAACTGCGCCAGGAGAAATCGGAGGCCGAACTCGATGAACTCGTGCTCAACGCCTATCAGCAGGAAAACTCCATCCTGGGGCATGTGGGCAAATTCGTGGAGCCCGTGGTGCGACCGATGGAATACGGCTGGCGCACCACTGTGGCTCTTCTGGCCGGTGCTGCCGCCAAGGAGGTCGTGGTATCCACGATGGGTGTGCTGTATGTAGGTGAAGACGACGCCGACCTGATCTCGGCCCGGCTTACCAAACCGTCGCCGCTCACGGGGCAGCCACCGTTTGACGAGGCAAAGGCTCTGTCGTTCATGGTATTCGTGCTGCTGTATTTCCCATGCATCGCCTCTCTGGCTGCCATAGCCCGCGAGACTGAATCATGGAAATATGCCGTGGCTTCACTGGCATATAATACCGCACTGGCCTGGATTCTGGCTTTCCTCACGTATCGTCTGGCCCTGCTTTTCTGATACGGCACTTTATTACCGACATAAAACCCCTCTCTTATATATCGCCGCCACCGGATTGATGAAAATTATCCGGCTGGCGGCAATCTTTTTACCATAGAATACGTTATAACAATATCACATCTCTCCCCGACACCTCTTTTCACAATAATGTACTTAATGCAGGAACATGCCCTCGCTCAGCACCGTTTTCCATCCTGAGCGGGTTCCGCCCGATTTTTTGGCACACTTCTTGCAGTATATTTCACAACAGTAAATTTTTCCGGGGAGGCGCAGCCACCCTCCCTCGGGTCCGCAATATCCGGACCATGCGCCGCCACTCCCTAAAATACAACAGAGACTCTTGCAGATGCGAAACGACTTTTCAAAGCAATTCCTCCCGATTCTCAACAAGGCATATGAGGTGGCTCAGGAGTTTAACTCCCCTGCCATCAGATCGGAGCATTTTGTCCTCTCTGCCCTGCGCAACCGCGAGGGGTATGCGTTCAAGATACTCTCCCAGCTCAATGTGCCCATCGACAAGATGATCGAGGAAATCACCGAGCACCTCTCCACTTCACACCCCGATGAGGAGGTGACAACTCTCTTCGAAGAGAAATTCAAAATCACCCTGTCGGCCATACGCCATCTTCAGCTCGCCACTTCCGAAGCGCGCAAGATGAAGGCTCATGCCATCGCCGGAGAGCATATCCTGCTCGCCCTGATGCATGACCAGAGAAGCATGGACAGCGACTTCCTGCGGCAGCTTAAGGAGGATTACCTCAACTTCGACATCTCGATACAGAATATCGGAGATGCAGGCTCCGATGCCCCGCGCAAGGACTCCCAGAAAGGTGGAAACCCGTTTGACTCCGATGATGAGGACGACGACGAGGATGATGACCCATTCGCCGAAGCCACTGCCGAAGCTCGCAAAAACGCCAAGGGAGGAAAGTCCAACTCCAAGTCAGGCACTCCCGCTCTTGACAAATTCGGCCACGACATGACTGCCGCCGCCGAGGAAGGAAAGCTCGACCCCGTGGTAGGACGCGAACAGGAAATCGAACGCCTCGCCCAGATCCTGTCGCGACGCAAAAAGAACAATCCCGTGCTTATCGGCGAACCCGGTGTCGGAAAATCCGCCATCGTCGAGGGACTGGCGCTCCGGATCGTGCAGAAAAAGGTGTCGCGCATTCTCTTCAACAAGCGCGTCATTGCTCTCGACATGGCCGGAATGGTGGCCGGAACGAAGTACCGCGGACAGTTTGAGGAACGTATCAAGGCCGTGCTCGACGAACTGTCGAAAAACCCCGACATCATCCTCTTTATCGATGAGATACACACCATCGTAGGTGCCGGAGGCGCCCCCGGTTCGATGGATGCCGCCAATATGCTTAAACCCGCTCTTGCCCGCGGTGAGATACAGTGCATCGGCGCAACCACCCTCGACGAGTACCGGCAGAACATCGAAAAGGATGGCGCGCTGGAACGCCGATTCCAAAAGGTGATGGTCGAACCGACCTCGCCCGAGGAAACTCTCGAAATCCTGCGCAACGTGAAGGATAAATACGAGAGCCATCACAATGTGAATTATACCGACGACGCCCTTCAGGCCTGCGTATCCCTCACCGAACGATACGTGAGCGACCGCAACTTCCCCGATAAGGCACTCGACGCCCTCGATGAGGCCGGTTCGCGTGTGCATATCACAAATATCGTGGTGCCCGAGGAAATCGAAAAGCTTGAGGCCGATATCGAGGAAACTGCCCGACAGAAGTTTGAGGCCGCCAACTCGGAAGATTTCGAGAAGGCTGCTTCCCTGCGCAAACTCGAGCATCAGCAGAAAAGCGAACTCGCACGCGCCAAGAGCGAATGGGAAAAGAAACTCGAATCGGAGCGCCAGACGGTGGATGAAGACAAGGTGGCCGAAGTAGTGGCAATGATGACCGGTGTGCCGACACAGAGAATCGCACAGGCCGAAGGCTCCCGACTGCTCGAAATGGGCAAGGCGCTTGAAGGCTCCGTAATCGGCCAGGATAATGCCATCAAGAAAATCGTAAAGGCAATACAGCGCAACCGCATCGGTCTGAAAGACCCCAACAAGCCGATCGGCACATTCATGTTCCTCGGCCCCACCGGCGTGGGTAAGACTTATCTGGCCAAGAAGATTGCCGAATACCTTTTCGACTCTTCGGATGCCCTGATCCGTATGGACATGAGTGAGTTTATGGAGAAATTCACCGTGTCGCGACTCGTCGGAGCGCCTCCGGGATACGTAGGCTACGAAGAGGGAGGACAGCTGACCGAGAAGGTGCGCCGCCGCCCCTATTCGGTGGTGCTGCTTGATGAAATCGAAAAGGCCCATCCCGATGTGTTCAACATCCTGCTGCAGGTAATGGACGAAGGACGCCTCACCGACTCGCTCGGACGTAAAATCGACTTCAAGAACACCATCATAATCCTCACCAGCAACGTCGGCTCCCGACAGCTAAAGGATTTCGGCAGCACCGGAGTGGGATTCCAGACCGCCGAGAACGTCAAGGAACTCTCGCACGGCGTCATCACCAAAGCCCTCAACCGCGCCTTCTCGCCGGAATTCCTCAACCGTGTCGACGACATCGTGATGTTTGACCAGCTTGACCAGCAGGCCATCTTCAAAATCATCGATATCGAATTGCGCGACTTCTTCGCACGCGTCGAAAAACTCGGATTCAGGCTCAACATTTCCGATGAGGCCAAGAAGTTTATCGCCGAAAAGGGGTACGACCGCAATTTCGGCGCTCGCCCGCTGAAGCGCGCCATCCAGAAATATCTGGAGGATGAACTCGCCGAACTGATGCTCAATCTCAACGCCGAAGGTCAGCTCGGAGGCGAAATCGTGGCCGGCTACACCGAAGGCTCCGACAAGCTCGACATCTCTTACCGTCCGCTCGACGGCGAGGCGGCTCCCGCAGCTTCCGAGGCGGCTCCCTCCGATACGGAGAGCCCCACGGCACTCCCCGACGACGCCCCCTCTAAATCAACCGAAGAATAACCCCGAACCCACTTTCCGCCCCGTCGCATCGCCCCCTAAGGGGTTGCGGCGGGGCCATATTTTTTCAGCTTAATATGAAACGGATCGGAATCCTGAGCGACACCCACAGCCACTGGGACGACAAATTCTCCTTCTATTTCGCAGACTGCGATGAAATATGGCACGCCGGCGACATCGGCGACATCGACCTGCTCGACCGCCTGCGCGGTATCGGCCCGACACTGCGCGCCGTGCGCGGCAACGTAGACCATGGCGAAGTAAGCCGGCAATGCCCCGAACTGCTGATATTCGACATCGAACAGACCCGCGTGCTGCTCACCCACATCGGCGGGTATCCCGGACGCTGGGCGCCCGGAATGAAAAAACTCCTGCGCGAAGAGAAGATCAACCTTATGGTCGACGGACACAGCCACCTGCTAAAGGTAATCTACGACAAAGAGCTCCACCTGCTCCACATCAACCCGGGCGCCGCCGGACGGCAGGGTTGGCAGCAGAAACGCACCATCTTGCGGCTCACGATTGATGGAAACGACATCCGGGATTGCGAAGTAATCGAACTGGCCTGACCTTTGACTTATTGATGCCTGATTGACACCCACGTTGTTGGCCGATTCGGATTTTTTTTGTAACTTTGTAGCTTAGGAAAGCAACCCCGGAGAGGAGGCGCAATCCAACAATAATTGTAGAAAAATCAACATGCAAGGAGACGACAAGATTATCCCAATCAATATTGATTCGGAAATGAAAAGCGCCTATATCGATTACTCGATGTCAGTAATCGTGTCGCGCGCACTTCCCGATGTCAGAGACGGATTCAAGCCGGTGCACCGCCGTGTGCTCTACGGTATGAACGAGCTCAATAATTTCTTTTCAGGCGACACCAAGAAATCCGCCCGTATCGTGGGTGAGGTAATGGGTAAATACCACCCCCACGGCGACTCCTCGATATATCTCACCATGGTGCGAATGGCCCAGGACTGGTCGCTGCGCTACCCCCTCGTATTCGGACAGGGCAACTTCGGCTCTATCGACGGCGACTCCCCGGCAGCCATGCGTTACACCGAGGTCAAGCTCGCCCGTATGGGTGAGGAAATGCTGGCCGACCTCGACAAGGATACCGTAGACTTCGTACCCAACTTCGACAACACCCTGAGCGAACCCGCCGTGCTCCCCGCACGAATCCCCAACCTGCTCGTCAACGGCGCCTCCGGCATCGCTGTGGGTATGGCCACTAACATGCCCCCGCACAACCTCACCGAGTCGCTCAACGCATGTCTGGCATATATTGACAATCCCGAAATCTCTGTCGAAGGGCTGATGCAGCATATCATAGCCCCCGACTTCCCTACCGGCGGCGAAATACTCGGTATGCAGGGCGTACGCGACGCCTATGAGACCGGACGCGGACGAATCGTAATCCGGGCCAAATGCGAAATCGAGACCGATGGCAACCATGACGTAATCGTAATCTCCGAGATACCTCACGGAGTAATCAAGAACGAACTCGTCAAAAGCATCGCCGACCTCGTGGAGGAAAAGAAAATCGACGGCATCGCCGATATCACCGACACCTCCGCACGTGGCGAAATGCACATCGCGATCGACATCAAGCGGGATGCCAACGCCAATGTGATACTCAACAAGCTCTACAAAATGACCCAGCTGCAGACGTCGTTCAGCGTCAACAATGTGGCACTGGTCAATGGCCGTCCGCGCACACTCAACCTGCGCGAACTCATCGGCAATTTCGTGGAGCACCGTCACGAAGTCGTGATACGCCGCACACGCTACGAACTCAAAAAGGCCGAAGAACGCGCTCACATTCTGCGCGGTCTGATGATTGCCGTCGACAATATCGATGAGGTAATCGCAATCATCCGCGGCTCACGCACCACCGAAGAGGCCCGCAATACCCTCGCCTCGAGATTCGACCTCGATGAAGTGCAGACCCGCGCAATCGTGGAAATGCGTCTCCGACAGCTCACAGGCCTGGAAATGGAAAAACTCCGCGCCGAGTACGACGAGCTCATGAAACTCATAGCCCACCTCAACGATATCCTCAGCAACGATGAGGTATGCCGTCAGGTGATGAAGGATGAAATCATCGAGATCCGCGACAAATACGGCGATGAGCGACGCACTCGCATCAACCATCACGCAGGCAATTTCAACGCCGAAGACTTCTACCCGGATGACGAGATGATCATCACCATCTCGCACATGGGATACATCAAGCGTACTCCCCTCTCGGAATTCCGCACCCAGAACCGTGGCGGACTCGGCGCAAAAGGCTCCGACACCCGCAGCGAGGACTTCATCGAATACATATACCCTGCCACCAACCACAACACGATGCTCTTCTTCACTGAAAAAGGGCGCTGCTACTGGCTTAAGGTATACGAAATCCCCGAAGGCACGAAAACCTCGAAAGGACGCGCCGTGCAGAATCTGCTCAACATCGACGCCGACGACACCATCAACGCATTCATCAATATCAAGAAGCTTGGTGACGAGGATTATACACGCAGCCACAATCTGGTGTTCTGCACAAAGAACGGCGTGATCAAGAAAACTTCGCTTGAAGCATACTCCCGCCCGCGTGCCAACGGCGTCAACGCCATCATAATACGTGAAGACGACCGCCTGCTCCAGGTAGCCCTGACCGACGGCAACTCCGAAATCATCATGGCCAACCGCGAAGGACGCGCCATCCGCTTCCACGAAAGCAAGGTGCGCGAGATGGGTCGCATGTCGACCGGCGTGCGAGGAATGACTCTCGGCGACGCCGGAGATGAAATCGTGGGCATGATCACCATGAAGGCCGACTCCAACGACACCATCATGGTCGTAAGCGAAAAGGGCTTCGGCAAACGCTCCGACCTCGACGACTACCGTATCACCAACCGTGGCGGTAAAGGAGTAAAGACCCTCAACATCACCGACAAGACAGGAGGCCTCGTGGCAATAAAGAACGTCACCGACGACAATGACCTCGTGATCATCAACCAGAGCGGAATCACAATTCGCCTGGCAGTGCGCGATGTGCGGGTGATGGGACGCGCCACACAGGGCGTAAAACTGATCGACCTCTCGAAACGCAACGATACCATCGCTTCCGTATGCAAAGTGGATTCCGACCCCGAAGAGGCCGCTGAGAAGGAGGCGGAAGCCGATATGGCTGACTCGGTCGCCCACAATGCCGACACGCAGCCATCCATATTCGATATGGACGAACTTGAGGAAACTTCCGACGACAGCAACCCGGAGGAGGATTCGGTTGTTGACAATGATAATGAGTAATCACACCCGGCGTATGCCGCCTCTGTGCGGGCAGGCATACGCCGGGCATCCCATAGATTTCAATATAACTCAAAAATACTGTTTGGTATGAAGAAAATGCTAACAATGGCGCTCTGCCTCGCAGCCGCAGCTTCAGCAGGCGCCCAGAAAGCCAATGTAGAAGGAGCCAAGAAGCTCTCCGGCAAGTTCGACAAAATCGAAGAGGCCCGCAACCTGATCCAGCAGGCCATGCAGAATCCCGAAACTCAGAACGATGCCAACACTTATTATGTGGCAGGCAAGATCGAGTTCGATGCATACGACAAAGGTCTTCAGGCCGGTATGATCAACCCCGACGACCCCTCGGCCAATCCCGAGGCTATGGCACAGGAACTCCTCAACGGCTACGACTACTTCATCAAGGCCCTCCCGCTCGACTCGGTACCCAATGAAAAGGGAGAGGTAAAGCCCAAAGTCAGCAAGGATATCGTCAACAAGCTCGTGGCCCACACCAACGACTATTTCGCAAAAGGTGGCGCCACAATGTATGAGCTGAAGAAATATTACCCCGAGGCCTACCGCTCGTTCATGATTTATGCCGACATGCCCGACCAGGCTTTCCTCGGCAGCAAGGCTCCCAAGCTTGACGATGCCAGCCGCGCCCTGGCCTACTTCAACGCCGGTCTCTCGGCCTACGTAGGCAACGAGGTGCTCGCCGCAGCCAACGCCTTCCGGGCTGCCCGCCAGTTCGGCTACACTGATCCGGAGACCGACGGCGCCAACGCCTACATCTATGAAATCGCCTGCTGGCAGACAGCCATGCAGCGCGACTCCACACTCAACGACAAGGCCATGGAGCGCATCATGGACGTGGCACGCGCCGGCAACGAGAAATACGGACTTAAGCAGACCGTATTCCTCAACAACCTGGTCAACGCCTACGTGATGGACAATGACTTCGACCAGGCACTCTCTACAGTCAACAACCTGCTCGCATCGAATCCCGACAACTCCAACCTCTACGGTCTGCGCGGATTCATCAACGACCGCGCCGGCAACGACGACGCATCCCTGGCCGACTACCGCAAGGCAGCCGCACTCCCCGACTGCGACTATGAGACGCTTAAGAACGCCGCCAAGAAGATCTACCGCGTAGGTGCCGTGAAGTTTGGCGAAATCGACCCCACCGACCAGGCCGCCAAAAATCAGATCAAGGCCGACTACTACGATCAGGCCGCCGAGATCTGCAACCGCGCCAAAGCCATGAAGCAGGACGATCCCGACCTCAACTATGTGATTGAAGCGATCGACTACGCCCTGACCACCTTCTTCCCCGCCAACTGATCCCCGTCCGTATGCCGTCAGCATAAGAGGGTCCCGGCTCCGACGGCCGAAACGCCACACGGCATCCGGCTCCCCGCACGACGGACAATTTACACAGAGGGTCGGCCCCGACAATGGGCCGACCCTCTGTAAATATACGGATAATTATGTTGCATAGCACACTTTTTAGCATTTTCCATCAAAAAAACTTCCGGATTCTTTTATTTAATGCTGATTACTTTGTAACTTTGCATTCTGAACAGTATAAACCCTCCGACAAAGTTTTCTATGGGACTCTTTTCTTTTACTCAGGAAATCGCGATGGATCTCGGCACCGCCAATTCCATCATCATACATAACGACAAGATAGTGGTCGACGAGCCCTCCGTCGTAGCCATTCAGAATAAGACCGACAAGGTAATCGCCGTCGGCACCACCGCCCACCAGATGGAAGGCAAGGAATCGCCCGGCATCCGCACAATCCGCCCCCTGCGCGACGGCGTAATCGCCGACTTCGACGCAGCAGAGCAGATGATACGCGGAATGGTAAAGATGGTAAGCTCGAAGCGCCGCTGGTTCTCCCCTTCGCTCCGTATGGTGGTATGTATCCCTTCGGGTTCGACCGAAGTCGAAATCCGTGCCGTGCGCGACTCGAGCGAACACGCCGGAGGACGCGATGTATACATGATCTATGAGCCCATGGCTGCCGCTCTCGGCATAGGCCTTGACGTAGAGGCGCCCGAAGGCAACATGATTGTCGACATAGGCGGAGGCTCCACCGAAATCGCCGTAATCTCACTTGGCGGTATCGTCAGCAACAAATCAATCCGTCTGGCCGGCAACGAACTTACCGCCGACATCCAGGAGCACATGGGACGCGTGCATAATCTGAAAGTAGGCACTACAATGGCCGAACAGATCAAAATCCATGTAGGCTCCGCACTCGAAGAGCTCGAAGACGCTCCGGAACCCTTCGTGGTATGCGGCCCCAACAAACTCACTTCCCTCCCCATGGAGGTAAAAGTGACGCATCAGGAAATCTCCCACTGCATCGACAAGACCATCACCAAAATGGAAGTGGCCATCCTCGCCGCCCTTGAGCAGACTCCCCCCGAACTCTACGCCGATATCGTGCGCAACGGCATCTATCTTGCCGGTGGCGGCGCTCTGCTGCGTGGTCTTGCAAAACGCCTTACCGACCGCTTCCAGATCGAATTCAAGATTCCCGAAGACCCGTTGCATGCCGTAGCACGCGGCACAGGCGTGGCACTTAAGAATATCAACCGATTCTCATTCCTGATTCGCTGATGCGCCCCCGTAAGTGAGAAACCTCCTGAACTTTATAATCAGATACAGCACATGGTTCGTTTTTGCGATCTATGTGCTTCTGAGTTGTATGATGCTCTCTCATCGCGACGACTATCATGCCTCAGTGCTCCTCTCCAGTGCCAACGCCGTCACCGGAGGAGTCTACCGGGGCGCAAGGGCTGTAACCGGATATTTCCATCTCCGCCAGATCAACGAGAGCCTTCAGGAATCCAACGCCTCTCTCGAAAACGAAATCCTGAACCTCCGCAACCGCCTTGATGAATACCGCACCGCCCTGTCGGATACCGTCCATGTGCGTGAAGAAGACCGCTACGACTACATCCTCGCATCGGTAATCAACAACTCTACGCGCAATCCGCGCAACTATATCACCATCAACCGTGGCACACTCGACGGAGTGCGCCAGGGTATGGGGGTAGTCGACCATAACGGCATAGTAGGAATTGTCAACGTGGCCGGCCCGCATACGGCACGCGTCATCTCGATTCTCAATCAGACGCAGCACTTCTCCGTTAAGCTGAAAGACACTCCCTACGTGGGCTCGCTCTCCTGGAAAGGCGAGGATCCCGGAATAGCGTATATGGAGGAAGTGCCGCGACACGCGCAGTATCATACCGGGGATACGGTGGTGACCTCCGGATTCTCCACTACTTTCCCCTATGGCATAAATGTGGGCACGGTGATGAACCGCGTACGCATCGCCGACGACAATTTCTATGTATTGAAAATCAAGCTGGCCAGTGACTTCGAGACTCTGAGCACCGTGCGCGTCATCAACGACTTCTACAAGGCCGAACTTGACTCGCTTAGCGCTTTCGACGTCGAGCCTTCGCTATAGTGACTCTCCCACTCTCAATCGCGGATGCGGCTCTTAGTCATCATACCCCAATCATACAAGCGACTCCGACAATGACCAAACAGATGCTTGCCTTTGCGCTGCTCTACATTCTGCTGATTCTTGTGCAGGTGCTTATCTGCAACCATATCATGCTCTTCCACGTTGCAGTGCCTTTTATTTTCATCTACTTCATTCTGCGGCTGCCGGTGGGCATTTCGCAGGTGCTGGTGCTGACGCTGGCTTTCGTGATGGGTTTCCTTATCGATATATTTTCCGATACTCCCGGCGTCAACTCCCTGGCCGTCACGCTGCTGGCAGCCGTGAAGACGCCGGTGTTCTACGCCTACGTGCCGCGCGACGACAAGACCAAGCGTATCGTCCCGTCGATAGCTTCCGTAGGATGGCAGGATTACTCGAAGTTCGCCCTGACGATGAGCACGCTCTACTGTCTGATGGTATTCAGCATTGAATTCTTCTCTTTTGCAAGCATTGAGAGAATCGCCGTGATGACGCTGGCAAGCGCGGTGTTTACTTTCCTGCTGGTCATTGCAGTCGATTCGCTGCTCAATGTGGATAAATCTATTATGGCTTAGGAGTCTCCGGTATGGTTCCCGCAGCCGTGAGGACGGTATCACCGATTTGCCCGGCATCGCCGCACCACGGCTTCCGCACTGACTTCGCACGCCAATAACCCCAACTTATGTCTGCCAATTGAAAGATTACAGTCTCAACAAACGCAAATATGTGATAGGCGGATTCATATGTCTGCTTGTGCTGCTCTATATAGGGCGCCTCTTCAGCCTTCAGGTGGCCGACGACCGCTATAAGCAGAATGCCATGAGCAACGCCTTCCTGCGACGGGTCATATACCCCGCGCGCGGCCTGATGTACGACCGCAACGGAAGGCTGCTCGTATTCAATCAGCCGGCCTATGATGTGATGCTCATTCCGAAGGATGTGGGCAAGAATCTCGACACTCTCGCACTCTGCGATGCCCTCGGCATCACGGTAGAGGAGTTTCACCAGAAATGGGCCGATATGAAGAATCCCCGACGCAATCCGGGATACAGTTCCTATACTCCTCAGAAACTGATTTCCCATCTCTCTCAGGAGGACTATGGCCGACTCCAGGAGAAACTCTACATGTTCCCCGGATTCTTCGTGCAGAAACGCACCATCCGTCAATACAGCTCCCCGGCAGCTTCCAACATACTTGGCAACATCCGCGAGGTCTCGGCCCGCGATGTGGAACGCGACGATTATTACCGTGCCGGTGACTATACGGGCGACCTCGGAGTCGAGAAAAGCTACGAGACCGTGCTCCGCGGAAAGAAGGGTGTGGAAATCCTTATGAAGGACGCCCACGGACGCATCCAGGGGCGGTACGAAAACGGCATTCATGACGAAGCTCCGGTGTCGGGGCAGAACCTCACCCTCGCAATCGACATGGATCTTCAGGAATACGGCGAACGCCTGATGGCCGGTAAAATCGGGGCCATTGTGGCCATTGAGCCGAAGACGGGTGAGATCCTCTGTCTCGTGACTTCGCCCAACTATGACCCGGCCCTGCTCGTAGGTAAGGACCGTGGCAAAAATTACGCCGAACTCGTGCGCGACCCGTATAAACCGCTCTACGACCGCGCAATCCAGGGAGCCTACCCTCCGGGTTCGACGTTCAAGCCCACACAGGGACTGATTTTCCTGCAGGAAGGGGTGATCACCACATCCACTCTGTATCCCTGCTACCGCGGTTACGTCAACGGTATCCGCGTGGGTTGCCACGCCCATGGATCACCTATTGCCCTGATCCCGGCTCTCGGCACCTCGTGCAACGCCTACTTCTGCTGGGGATTCAAGAACATGATCGACAAACGTGGCACCAAGGCGTCAGCTCAGTTTGAGAAATGGAAGAATTATATCGTGGAAATGGGCTACGGCTATAAGCTCGGCATCGACCTCCCCTCCGAAAGCCGGGGATTCATACCCAACTCCGAATTCTACAGCAACTCCTTCCGGGGTGCCAACTGGAGCGCCAACTCCATCATCTCCGTAGCCATCGGACAGGGCGAAGTGCTGGCCACTCCGCTGCAGATAGCCAATCTCTGCGCCACGATAGCCAACCGAGGATACTTCATCACTCCGCACGTGGTGAAGGAAATCAAGGGGGGCCACCTCGATTCGCTCTACTATCACAAGCGCCGCCCGAGCATCAAGCAGGAATATTACATGGACGTGGCCCAGGGTATGCGCACCGCCGTGCTCGGCGGCACCTGCCGCCTGGCCAACCTCCCGGGAATAGAAGTGGCCGGCAAGACCGGAACCGCTCAGAATCCTCATGGGCGCGACCACTCCGCATTCATGGGATTCGCACCATATAATGACCCGAAAATCGCAGTGGCCGTATATGTGGAAAATGCCGGATTCGGTGCCACTTATGGTGTGCCGATCGGCTCGCTTATAATTGAGAAGTACCTCAACCGCGAGATTTCTCCCGCCCGCATGTATCTTGAGGAACGCATGTTGAACTCTAATACAATCGTGTCAAGTGGTGTCAAAAAACACTGAAGCCAATGTGTCGATGTTCAAGGGACTCGACTGGCCGGCCATCGTGCTGTATCTGCTGCTCGTCGGAGCCGGCATAGTAAGCATCTACGCTGCAAGCTATAATTTCGACAATGCAGGCATATTCGATTTCAATGAGTTCTCAGGCAAGCAGTTCATGTGGGCAGGGCTCGGTCTGCTGCTGGGAGGCGCTGTGCTGCTGCTGGACTACCGTGTGTACGAAGCTTACGCCTACCCTATCTACGGATGCGTGATCCTGCTGCTGATCGCCACCATATTTGTGGCGCCCGATATCAAAGGTTCGCGCTCATGGATAGTTTTGGGTCCCGTATCGCTGCAGCCGGCCGAGTTCGGCAAGTTTGCCACAGCCCTCGCATTGGCCAAACTCTTTGACTCCTACAATTTCAACCTCAACCAGAAGCTATCCAACTATTTCAGGGCACTGATGATTATCTTCGTGCCCATCATTCTGATTCTGATGCAGAAGGAGACCGGCTCCGCACTGGTGTATCTTTCGCTTATCTTCGTGCTTTACCGCGAGGGTATGAGCGGACTGGTGCTTTTCTCGATTCTGTGTGCCGTGGTATATTTTGTGGTGGCTGTGAAGTTTGCCGAGCCTTTGGTGCTTGGCATCCCTGTAGGCGAATTTACCGTCCTGCTCATCATCACCCTTATTTTCTGCTGCATGCTGATATTCTATTGCCGCAACCTGCTTATCGCACGAAATGTAATAGTAGGCTACGCGGCTGCCGGCGCTGTGGTGACGGTGCTTGATTTTTGCGGTATTACGGTCAATGGTGTGGTATTCTTTCTGATAATTTTAGGGCTGGGCATCACATATGTGGCATTGTCGATGATGCATGGCCGCATTAAGCAATACCTGATCACCATCGGTTTTGCGGCAATGTCGGTGATGTTTCTGTTCTCGGTGAATTATGTGTTCAACAATATCCTGCAGCCCCACCAGCGCCAACGCATCAAGGTGACTCTCGGCATTGTGGAAGACCTGCGCGGAGCCGGATATAATGTCAATCAGTCGAAAATCGCCATCGGCTCCGGAGGGTTCGCAGGCAAGGGATTCCTTAACGGCACCCAGACAAAACTTAAGTACGTGCCCGAACAGCACACCGACTTCATCTTTTGCACCATAGGTGAAGAGGAAGGATTTCTCGGAGCCACTGCCGTGCTGCTCCTTTTCCTGGCTTTGATTCTACGGCTTATCAGCATAGCTGAACGACAACGCACCCCCTTCGGACGTGTTTACGCGTATTGCGTGGTAAGCTATCTGATATTCCACCTGTCGATCAATATAGGCATGGTAATCGGACTATGCCCCGTAATCGGCATCCCGCTGCCGTTCTTCAGTTACGGCGGCAGTTCGCTATGGGGTTTCACCATACTGCTCTTCATCCTGCTCCGCATCGATGCATCGCGCAAGGAACGGCGCGACTGAGACAGTCCACCTAATCGCACGGAATATATAAGACGGAATATATAAAAGGAGCTGACCCCTGTTACAAACGCGGGTCAGCTCCTTTTTTCTGTGTGATACCGGTGATATCTTAGCGGTGTATGGGTATCTCACCTGCCTCATACGACGGAATCAGGCGCCATACTGTGCAAGCAGATCCTTCAGGTCGGCACGGGAATGCAGCCCCACGCCACGCCACTTCTGCTCACCATCCTTGTAAATCATCAGCGTGGGCACTGACCTCACATTCATTGCGGCAGCAAGGGCCTCATTTTTGTCGATATCTATTTTCAGAATCTTCACACGGTCGCCCATCTCGGCATGAAGCTCCTCAAGCACCGGAGCCAATGCCTGGCACGGACCGCACCATGTAGCGAAGAAATCCACGAGCACAGGCACATCAGCCTGCACAAGCTCTTCAAACTTACTCATAACAATATTCCTTTTTATATTTTATACCATCAATCTCAACTACGGCACGAGCCTGCGAGATTTCTACTTTTCAACGCACTGAGGCAGATATTTGTTTAAGACCAATCTGACCAAAAGCTCCCCCCTGCAGTAACAGGTTTTACGGGGAAGCGGTCTAAGTCAGCCTATCTTCACAAAATCATAAGTAAGTGTTCAAATTTAATTTATACAATATGCGAGGTTGTTTTTTAGTCGATTTCGGT
>CAMWRH010000005.1 GCA_947176605.1 uncultured Porphyromonadaceae bacterium | reverse complement strand
CCCTCTTTTGACCATCTTTATCCCTTCTTTACCAATTATTTCACCCCAAAATCCGTGTCCCCCCCCCTGGCAAGCATATCATTCCCCCTGATATATCCGCGCTTGGGTGTGCGCCGGGGAAGGTCAATGCTTCAGCAGCGCCTCGCTCCCACCCTGCCTGAGAAACTCGGCGGCGGTAAGCGACAATTCATCGTACCATTCCTGACCGAACCTCCTTACCAACGGTTCGCGCAGGAATTCATATGCCCTCACCCCCTTGGCGCGCCCCATCACTTCGGCTCCCTTGCAGATCTTCCAACGGTGATAATTCACCGCCGTGAAACCATCATACTGCTTTACACGCACGGGGTACAGCGCACAGCTTATAGGCTTGAAGAAATCGGTCTCCCCCTCTCTTCTCGCCTTCTCAAGCGCACACAGGCACACTCCGCCCGGGGCAAACGTAGTAAAAACGCAGTTGGCTCCGTCCACAAGCTGGGTGACCAGATCACCCTCTTCATCCACATAGCTCACCCCGTCGCGCTCCACTACGGCACGTGCCTTCTCACTGAGATATGGCAATATGCGCGGGAGCAGGCGCTCAAGCGCCTCCGCCTCTTCTACGGTAAGGGGTGCGCCGGCATCCCCCTCGATGCAGCACTCGCCATGACAGTCGTCAAGGTCGCAATGAAAGTATCGCTCTATCAGATCAAGCGATACTACAGTATCTTTTCCTATTTCAAGCATTTCAGTGATTCATATTATCTGCGGCTACCGATGCTGCCTCACGGAGTGGCCACGATGGTAGCCGCTCCGATCAGGCGGTCGGCCCTTGAACCGGGCTGACGCAGATATACATATACATTATATTCATTGACAGTCTCGTAATGATTCCCCTCCACTACCGAAGCGCCGGCAGTCTCGACTTTGCTGCCTTGCCTTGTGCCGGAACCGTAATTTCCTCCGACCGACACATCCCCGCAGGGGGAATCGGGATTGCGGCGCACCACATACTGGTAATTGTAGCTTCCCTGCTTCAGCGGCACCGAAAGATGATACAGTCCCGTCTGTCGGTCATACTTCATCCGGTTGAAATCCGTATATCCGCGCAAGGCGAGATCCCCCTCAAGATAGATGGAGCCATCCGTCACTTCGGGGAAATCGAGAGTGAAATGGGTCAGTATGTAGTCGGCACCAAGATCGGGATCAGTGGAATTGTACTCATCTATCTTATAGCGGCCGCGCTGGGTGCTGTCGTAGGAATAATTCCTGTCGGCCCTGCTTTCATCCACTGTCACGAAAGCCTGATACATCGGATCCTCATACCGCACCGAATCGACATGCATTCCCGGATAATCATTGCGCACCGTCTCGAAACGCCGGTATTCATTGCCGGCCTCAAACACGAGTCCGGGCAAATGCTCATAGATCATCCGGTCGCCCTCCACCCGCTGCGGATGGGCAATGATACGCGAAGTGTCGGGACGCCCGTTCTGCATCACTTCCACTATCATGTCGGTATAGGGATTGCCTATGTCGCGGGACGTCGGCAGAGCGTATAGACTTAGCTGCTGCCACTCTGTATTGAATCCCTTGTCGGTGCGCCCGTCGGCTTTACCTGAGATCCGGCAATTCTCCTCCGACACCCTGAACCGTGCCTGAAGAAGCACCGTGTCGGGATCAGACTCGTCGTAGACCTGCCATAGATAATTGCCCGACACGAGCGGACGCAATTCGCCGCCTCCGAGTTCGAAGCGATAGTTGACGTAATGTATGTAGGTATTGCGTGAGAATGCGTAATCCTCGATTTGGGCGTAATTGAATCCATCCACATACTCCGACTCCACGAGCCCCGACGGTTGCCAGTCTGCATTACAGTGCAGGAGCCGGCAACGAAGATAACGCCAGTCGTCGGAAATTTCGTCGAAGCTGAACACTATCCTGTCATTCGATCCGAGACGCAACACCGGGTCGGCCATCAGATCGCCGTTGGCCGTGACGGTAAGTGTGCGTATCATCGGCTCGAAAATGGCAGTTGCTGTAGTGGCAGCGCGTGCCGTCGCGCCATGTCCTACGGCCATCGCGGCGATAGCGATTGCCATATGCAAAGCCTTGCGTCCGATCGCCCCCCTCATACGCTTTGCTGCGTGTAGTGGGCATGGAGTATTTCCACCCCCTTCATAATAAGCTCGTCACATGTCATGACACTCCCTTTGCCCTTCAGGTCGGCACAACGGAGATTGCCGCGCGTGCACCCTGCGAACTGCGAGGCCAATGCACCGGCACACTTCATGGACGCCACCTTATCCGATGGCTCCGCACCGTTGCCTATGCCCTGCGCGATGGCCATCGCATTGACCACACCGCAGATTTCACCTTTGGCTCCTACACCAGCCCCCAGCCCGGAGGCGAGTCGGGCGGCAAGACTGCGGTCGAGCCCTGTGACATCATCAAAGGCCATCAACACGCACTGAGCGCAATTATACCCACGGGCACGCAGCTGACGCGCATCCTCTGCATAAGATTCAAGACTTCTCATAGCTCAAGAGAAAAAACTAAGAAAGAAGAGAGGGCGTCGCGGCCAGTAACCGTGACGCCCCTCAGGAGAAAATATTGTGGCATCCGGTGAGCAGGGCTCACCGCAATGCTGAACGCGATTTAAAGCCAAGGAGATTACTCGGCTGCGGGAGCCTCAGAAGCCTCAGCTGCGGGAGCTTCAGCCTCGGGAGCCGCAGTAGCCGCTTTCTTCTTGCGCGAGCGGCGTGTAGCCTTTTTGCCTTTGCCTTCGCCGGCCTCAAGCATAGACTCATTGAAGTCTACGAGCTCGATCATGGCCATCTCGGCGTTGTCGCCCAGACGGTGACCGGTCTTGAGGATACGCAGATAGCCACCGGGACGCTCTGCCACCTTCTCGGCGATCACACCGAAAAGTTCCTTGACGGCATCCTTGTTCTGGAGGTAGCTGAAGACGAGGCGGCGGTTGGCCATATCGTCCTTCTTGCTGCGGGTGATGATGGGCTCTGCGAATACGCGGAGAGCCTTAGCCTTGGCAACTGTAGTGAAGATGCGCTTGTGCATGATCAGCGAGATCGCCATGTTGCTGAGCAACGCCTCGCGGTGACCTTTCTTGCGGCTGAGATGATTGAATTTTTTATTGTGTCGCATCGCTGTTAGTCTTTGTCTAATTTATATTTTGAGATGTCCATCCCGAAAGAGAGGTTGAGGTTGGCCAGCAGCTCGTCGAGCTCTGTGAGCGACTTGCGGCCGAAGTTGCGGAATTTCAACAGGTCGTTCTTGTTGAATACCACAAGTTCGCCAAGTGTCTCGACTTCGGCGCTCTTCAGACAGTTGAGCGCACGCACACTCAGATCCATGTCGGAGAGCTTGGTCTTCAGGAGTTGGCGCATGTGGAGCACCTCCTCGTCGAATTCCTCAGTCTCCACGTCGGCCGGCGTCTCAAGAGTCATCTTGTCGTCGGAGAAGAGCATGAAGTGGTGTATCAGGATCTTGGCAGCCTCCTTGAGTGCATCCTTCGGGAGAATAGAGCCATCGGTGGTGACTTCGAGTATGAGCTTTTCGTAGTCGGTCTTCTGCTCAACGCGGAAGTTCTCGATGGTATACTTCACATTCTTGATGGGAGTATAGATTGAGTCGATGGCGATGACACCGGGATCGGCAGCGCCGATCATTTCACGGTTCTCGTCAGCGGGCACCCAACCGCGACCCTTATTGATTGTGAATTCCATCTTGAAGCTTGCGTTGGCATCGAGATGGCAGATTACCAACTCGGGATTGAGGACCTCGAAGCCCGTAAGCACCTTACCCAAGTCGCCGGCTTTGAACACATCTGTGCCCGACACCTCCACCGTAGCTTTTTCGGCTTCGATGTCAAGGGTCAGCTGCTTGAAGCGCACCTGCTTCAGGTTGAGGATCATGTTGATCACATCTTCCTTAACTCCGGGGATAGTGTCAAGCTCATGGGCCACGCCGTCAATTTTGATTGAATTGATGGCGAAACCGCCAAGCGACGACAGCAGAATGCGGCGCAAGGCGTTGCCTATGGTCTGGCCATAACCGGGCTCGAGCGGGCGAAATTCGAATTTGCCGAATTTATTGTCAGCCTCAAGCATGATGACCTTTTCAGGCTTTTGAAATGCTAAAATTGGCATGGGTCTCTATTGTTTATTATTTAGAATACAACTCGACGATCAACTGTTCCTTGATTGTCTCGGGGATATCCTCACGGGTGGGGACATGGAGGAAGCGTCCTGACTTGGAGCTTTCGTCCCATTCGATCCAGGGATACTTGCTGTGGTTGAAACCGGCCAGTGCGTCGGCGATAACCTCAAGCGACTTAGACTTTTCACGCACACCAATCACATCACCGGGCTTAACGGCATAAGAAGCGATGTTGACCACCTTACCGTTGACAGTGATGTGCTTGTGAAGCACGAGCTGACGGGCAGCGGGACGGCTGGGAGCGATGCCCAGACGGTAAACTACGTTGTCCAGACGGCCTTCGAGGAGCTGAAGGAGCACCTCACCGGTGATACCTTTTGTGCGGGCAGCCTTCTCGAAGAGGTTGCGGAACTGACGCTCCAGCACACCGTAAGTGTATTTGGCTTTCTGCTTCTCACGCAGCTGCATGCCGTACTCCGAAGTCTTGCGGCGACGGTTGGCGCCATGCTGGCCCGGGGGGTAATTTTTCTTAGCGAGCACTTTGTCGTCGCCGAAGATGGCCTCGCCGAATTTACGGGCGATTTTTGATTTGGGACCTGTGTATCTTGCCATTTTGTGTATTGTCTTTAATTTGTCTGCCTCTGTGGACGCTACTGCAGCAGCCGCCGTCAGCCAGAGCATAAATGAGGAGCCTGCCCCACCGGGGGCCATATCCTCTCCGGGCCTCGGAGACTCCCGTTAGCGCAGCCGCGACTATCGAGAGAAAGTTACTTATCGAACATTGTGTGTCATAACGTCGATTGTGAGATATGTAGAAGCATCAATTGTTCGGGATAGTCTATTCGCATGGTGGAAGCCACCTGAATACCCTCACCGGGATGCGGCCAGACCGGTAGTGATGCTCCGTCATGCTCACGCTGCCGGCAAAACCGGCACTACAGCGGACACCGTCCGGAAGCAGACATCGGATTGAGATGAATTATGTCGTGTCAGGGGTTGCCTACGTGGTATTACACTCTTCTTCTCTTGGGAGGACGGCAACCGTTGTGGGGCAGCGGAGTAACGTCTACGATTTCCACTACCTCGATACCGGCGCCATGCACTGTGCGGATAGCGGACTCACGGCCGTTGCCGGGACCCTTGACGTAGGCTTTCACCTTGCGCAGGCCGAGATCGTAGGCCACCTTTGCGCAATCCTGTGCCGCCATCTGGGCTGCATAGGGGGTGTTCTTCTTTGAGCCACGGAAGCCCATCTTGCCAGCCGATGACCAGGAGATAACCTGACCCTCGTTGTTGGCCAGACACACGATGATGTTGTTGAAAGAGCTATGCACGTGGAGCTGACCCATTGCGTCAACCTTGACATTTCTCTTTTTTGCTGCGACTGTCTTTTTTGCCATGTCTTAGTGTTATTTAGTAGCTTTCTTCTTGTTGGCGACTGTTTTCTTGCGACCCTTGCGTGTGCGGGCGTTGTTCTTGGTGCTCTGGCCACGCACGGGCAGACCGATACGGTGACGGATGCCACGATAGCAGCCGATATCCATGAGGCGCTTGATGTTGAGCTGGATTTCGGTGCGGAGATCACCCTCCACCTTGTACTCGCTCTGGATTACCTCACGCACTGCGGCTGCCTGATCGTCAGTCCAGTCCTTTACTTTTGTGTCGAGATCAACGCCGGCTTTGCTCAGAATTGTTTTGGCTGCGCTGCGGCCGATCCCAAAGATATATGTCAAGGCGATTTCGCCTCTTTTGTTCTGCGGCAAATCTACGCCGACTATTCTTACTGCCATATTTCTATGTTGGATTGTTTAGCAAAGTGAATTGTTAGCCCTGACGTTGTTTCAACTTCGGGTTCTTCTTGTTGATTACATAAAGACGACCCTTGCGGCGGACGATCTTGCTGTCCGGGGTGCGCTTTTTGATTGATGCTCTAACTTTCATATCTTGATTGATGGTATATTATTTGTATCTGAAAGCGATTCTTCCCTTGCTCAGGTCGTAGGGCGACATCTCTACCCTTACCTTGTCGCCGGGAAGTATCTTGATGTAGTGCATTCTCATCTTGCCCGAGATGTGGGCTGTGATTTCGTGGCCGTTTTCGAGTTCTACCTTGAACATCGCGTTCGACAACGCTTCGAGAATCACTCCGTCCTGTTCGATTGCAGCTTGTTTTGCCATTTCGTAGTCTTTTGTAACTTTTGGGTTTTGCGTAAGATTGAATTTCTCTCTCTGTCTGACGTCATTCTCCGGCAGGGATACCCAGGGTCACATCCCGGTCGCCGAGGGCTTCCTCGATGTATCGGAAAGTGGTGAGGATCTCCGGCTCATCAGGCGTGATGAGTATTGTATGCTCGAAGTGGGCCGAAGGCTTGCGGTCGCGGGTGCGGCACTGCCAGCCGTCGCGCTCGATGACAATGTTCTTGCTGCCGAGATTGATCATCGGCTCGATGCATATCGTCATGTTGGGCTTGAGCAGCGGGCCGATGCCACGCCGTCCGTAGTTGGGCACTTCCGGATCCTCGTGCATGCTCTTGCCGATGCCGTGGCCGCACATTTCGCGCACCACACTGTAGCCGGCACGCTCGCAGAATGTCTGCACAGCGTTGGAGATGTCGCCTACGCGCTTTCCGGCGCGTGCGGCGGCGATACCCTTGTAGAGCGACTCCTTGGTCACCCGGAGCAGCCGGGCGGTGGCGGGGTCGATTTCACCCACGCCGAACGTATAGCAGCTGTCGCCGTTATAACCATCAAGTTCAACGACACAGTCCGTGCCGACGATATCACCCTCCTTCAGCACATAGCCTCCGGGGAATCCGTGCACTACCGTCTCGTTGACCTCGATGCAGAGCGTACCCGGGAAACCGCCATAACCCAAGCAAGCGGGTCTACCCCCGTTGTCGAGGATAAACTCACGTGCTATGGTGTCAAGACGCTGGGTGGTGATGCCGGGGGCTACCCACTTCGCCACCTCACCGAGAGTGCGGCTCACCAGATCGGATGCGCGGCGCACTTTTTCGATTTCTTCGGGTGTCTTGAGATAGATCATTTTCTTACTTTTACGATTAGCGCTAACAGTTGCAAACGCTTTTAGAATACGCCCTTGCCGGTGGTGCGTCCCTGTATGCGGCCATCCTTCATCAGGCCGTCGTAGTGACGCATCAGGAGATGTCCCTCCACGATACGCAGGGTGTCAAGGATCACACCTACCAGAATCAGCAGCGACGTGCCGCCGAAGAACTGGGCGAAACTTCTGTTCAGACCGCATACATATGCTATCGACGGCATCACGGCCACGATACCCAGGAATATGGATCCGGGGAGCGTGATGCGCGACATGATGGAGTCAAGATACTCCACAGTCGGCTTGCCGGGCTTGACGCCGGGGATGAAGCCGTTGTTGCGCTTCATGTCCTCTGCCATCTGCGCCGGGCGCACGGTGATAGCTGTATAGAAATATGTGAAGGCCACAATCATCAGGAAATAGATGATATTGTAGGTCCAGCCATACATGTTGGTCAGGCTGCCGAGCAGACCGGAATGGTCGGTCGAGAAGCCGGCCAGTGTCACCGGGATGAACATGATGGCCTGGGCGAAGATGATGGGCATCACACCTGCGGCATTCACTTTCAACGGGATATACTGACGGGCGCCGCCGTACTGCTTGTTGCCCACGACTTTCTTGGCATACTGCACGGGCACCTTGCGAGTGCCCTGTACGAGCAGCACGGCGCCTGCGATGACTGCAAGCAGAATCACGATCTCCACGAGGAAGAGCACCAGACCGCCGCCTGCCGAGTTGAGCAGACGCGAAGTGAACTCCTGGAAGAATGCCTCAGGCAGACGGGCGATGATACCGATAAGGATTATGAACGATATACCGTTGCCCACACCCTTCTGGTCGATACGCTCACCGAGCCACATGATAAACATGGAGCCTGCCGCAAGCACGATAGTCATGAATGCCACAGTCCAGAAGCCCATATCCACGTAGCCGCCGGCTGCCTTGACCTGATACTGCAGGTTCATCAGATAAGCCGGACCCTGAAGCAGGAGGATCAGCACAGTGAGATAACGGGTATACTGGTTGAGCTTCATCCGACCGCTCTCACCCTCGCGCTGCATTTTCTGGAAAGCCGGGAGCACCATGCCCAGGAGCTGAATCACGATGGAAGCCGTGATGTAGGGCATGATACCGAGGGCAAATACAGAAGCCTGCGAGAAGGCACCGCCCGAGAACATGTCGAGCAGCTGCATCAGACCGTCGGAAGTGAAGTTCTGCAGTGCGCTCAGCGAGTCGGGATTAATGCCCGGTAGCACTACATAGCATCCGAAGCGGTAGATGATCACCAGCAGCAAGGTCACTCCGATGCGGTGGCGAAGGTCTTCTACGCTCCAGATATTTTTTATTGTCTGAGTAAATCCCATTTTGAGTCGTTATTTTTTGATTACGCTTCCGCCGGCAGCCTGGATAGCCTCCTCAGCTTTCGCAGAGAATGCATCGGCCTCGACTTCAATTTTGCGTGTCAGAGCGCCATTGCCAAGCACCTTCACGAGGCAGTTCTTGGCCACGAGGCCGGCTGCGCGCAGGTCGGCCACAGTGATCTTTTCAAGATTCTTGGCTGCTGCGAGAGCCTCGAGGGCCTCGAGATTGATGGCTTTGTACTCCTTACGGTTGATGTTCTTGAAGCCGAATTTGGGCACACGGCGCTGAAGGGGCATCTGACCACCTTCGAAGCCGATCTTGCGGCTGTAGCCGGAGCGAGATTTGGCACCCTTGTGACCACGGGTCGAAGTGCCACCGTAACCGCTGCCCGGGCCACGGCCCACACGTTTGTTTTTCTTGTTGCTGCCAGGAGCGGGTTGAAGATTATGAAGTTCCATTGTTATAGTGCGGTTTTAAGAGTTTAGAGGGTTGCAACTTCCACAAGGTGATGCACGGCTTTCACCATGCCGCGGATTGAAGCATTGTCTTCATGCACTACAGTCTGGTTCATTTTGCGCAGACCCAGTGCGTCGAGTGTGCGTTTCTGCACAGCCGGACAGTTGATACGGCTCTTGATCTGTTTGATTGCTATCTGTGCCATTGTCTCTAATCTTATTTGCCGTTAAACACTTTCTCAACCGGGATGCCGCGTACTGCTGCCACCTGAGCGGGTGAACGCAGCTCGCTGAGAGCCTCGATTGTGGCCTTCACAAGGTTGTGGGGGTTGGACGAGCCTTTTGACTTTGCGAGCACGTCGGTGATACCTACGCTCTCAAGCACTGCACGCATAGCGCCGCCGGCCTTTACACCGGTACCCTCGGATGCGGGCTTGAGGAAGATGCGGGAGCCGCCGAACTTGGCGCTCTGCTCGTGGGGGATTGTGCCTTTGTGGATGGGCACGCGGATGAGGTTCTTTTTCGCAGTCTCCACGCCCTTGGCGATGGCTGCCTGCACCTCGTTGGCCTTACCAAGGCCCCAGCCGATTACGCCGTCTTCATTGCCGACTACGACGATGGCTGCAAAACTGAAAGCGCGTCCGCCCTTGGTGACTTTGGTCACACGGTTGATGGCCACAAGACGGTCTTTCAATTCCAAATCATTTGTGGATTTAACTCTATTGTTCTTAGCCATGATTTCCTTTAAAATTTAAGACCGGCCTCGCGAGCTGCGTCGGCCAAAGATTTTACGCGTCCGTGGAAAAGGTAACCGTTACGGTCGAATACCACTGTGCTGATACCTTTCTCGAGTGCCTTCTTGGCGATTTCAGCGCCTACTTTGGCAGCGACTTCGCTCTTTGTGCCACCCTCAAGACCCTTGGAGGAGGCTGCTACCAGTGTCACACCGGCCAGATCGTCGATTACCTGCACGTAGATGCCCTTGTTGGAGCGGAACACGCTCATGCGCGGACGCTCGGCTGTGCCGGAAATCTTGCCGCGGATACGGGTCTTGATTTTATTTCTTCTATCTATCTTAGATACCATTTCTGTGCTGTTTTAATTATTTCGCGTTAGCTGACTTACCCGATTTGCGGCGGATGATCTCGCCCACAAACTTGATACCTTTACCCTTGTACGGCTCCGGCTTGCGCAGCGAGCGGATCTTGGCGCATACCTGGCCGAGGAGCTGCTTGTCGGCGCTCTCAAGGATGATGAGGGGGTTTTTGTTACGCTCAGACTTAGCCTCCACCTTGATTTCTTTGGGAAGCTTGATGAAGATGGCGTGTGAGAAGCCGAGGGCAAGCTCAAGCACCTGGCCGGTAGATGTGGCGCGGTAACCTACACCTACGAGCTCCATCTCCTTCTTGTAGCCTTCCGACACACCTACCACCATGTTGTGGATCAGGGCGCGGTACAGGCCGTGCATCGAGCGATGAGCACGCTCGTCGTCGGGACGGGTCACTACTACGTGGCCATCCTCTACAGCTACATTGATATCGGGATTTACTTCCTGCGACAGCTCGCCCTTGGGGCCTTTTACTGTCACTACATTGCCATTTACCTGGACTGTTACGCCGGCAGGTATCTCAATCGGGGCTTTACCTATTCTTGACATATTCGATACCTCCTTTGATTAATATACGTAACACAGCACTTCGCCGCCGATTTTCTTCTCTTTGGCTTCCTTGTTGGTCATCACACCCTGTGAGGTGCTGAGGATTGCGATACCCAGACCGTTGAGCACACGGGGCATCTCCTTGTAACCGGTGTACTGGCGGAGACCCGGACGCGATACGCGGTGAAGGTTCTTGATTGCGCTTACCTTCTCGATGGGATCATACTTGAGGGCGATCTTGATAGTGCCCTGCGGATTCTGGCCTTCCTCAAACTTGTAGTTCAGGATGTAGCCCTGGTCGAAAAGGATTTTTGTGATCTCCCTTTTCATCTTCGATGAGGGAACCTCAACCACGCGGTGTCCGGCGTGGATGGCGTTTCTCAATCTAGTCAGATAATCTGCTATTGGATCAGTCATTGTTTTGGTTGTTAAATTGATTCAGATGTACTGAACAATATTTAATACTCTCATATGTTTAAGGGCCTATCGGCAGGCGTTACTCTGCCAATAAGCTCAAAAACTCTGCAAAGATAGCTTGAAATTCCGAAAAATCAAAATTTTACGGACTCAAACTGAGAAAATTAACGTAAATTTCGTGTAAACCATGGGTGAATCCCCTTTTCCGCACGTCCCTACCCCTCTGCGCCGTAAGGAGGCCGGACGTGGCTGACGCTTTATTTGAGGCGTGCCAGGAGATCGGCCATTTTGGCCCGGATGCGGTCGTTGGCGGGGTTGCCGATGCTGCCAAGATGGGTGTGGCTGACGCTGCGCGTCGGGCGGTAACGCCCTTCCTGCACGGCCACTCCCACTTCGCGGTAGGCATCGCGGAAGGGCATCCCTTCGAGCACGAGGCGGTTGACGTCTTCGACGGTGAAGATGTAGTCGTACTGCGGGTCGTCGAGTATGTCGGCGCGCACGCTGATGTGGCTGAGCATGAAGTCGGCCATGTCGAGGCATTCCACGAGTTCGGAGGTGGCGGGGAAGAGTATGTCTTTCATCAGCTGCAGGTCGCGGTTGTAGCCTAAGGGGAGGTTGGCGGTAAGCAGGGCGAGTTCGTTGGGGATGGACTGCAGGCGGTTGCATTTGCCGCGCATGATCTCGAATACGTCGGGATTCTTTTTATGAGGCATGATGCTGGAGCCTGTGGTGAGATTGTCGGGGAAGCTGATGAATCTGAAGTTGCCGCACATCCACATGCACACGTCCATGGCGAGATGGCCGAGTGTGGAGGCCACGGCGGCTACGGCGGCGGCTACGGCGCGCTCCGTCTTGCCACGGCTCATCTGGGCGGCCACTACGTTGTAATGCGGGCGGTCGAATCCGAGCAGGCGGGTGGTCATCTCGCGGTCCAGGGGGAAGGAAGAGCCGTAGCCGGCGGCTGAGCCGAGGGGATTCTGGTTGGCCGTCTCGTAGGCGGCTATGATCATGAACATGTCGTCGGTCAGCGACTCGGCATATGCGCCAAACCATAGGCCGAACGACGAGGGCATCGCCACCTGCAGGTGCGTGTAGCCGGGCATGAGCTTGTCGCGGTGCTCTTCCGAAAGGGAGGTCAGGCGGTCGAAGAGGCGCGACACGGCCTCGGAGATGCGTTTCAGTTCGTCGCGGAAGAAGAGTTTGAGGTCTACGAGCACCTGGTCGTTGCGCGAGCGCCCGGAGTGTATCTTTTTCCCTACGCTGCCGAGGCGTGAGGTAAGGAGCAGTTCTACCTGCGAGTGCACATCCTCCACGCCGTCTTCTATCACGAATTCACCACGTTCGATCGAGTCAAGTATATCCTGCAGGGCGGGGAGGAGAAGCTGCAGTTCGTCGGCGCTGAGGAGTCCGATATGCTCAAGCATACGGATATGGGCCATTGAGCCCTGCACGTCGTAGCGTGCCAGACGCAGATCGAGTTCGCGGTCGCGTCCTACGGTGAAGTTTTCTATATTTGCGTCAGGGTCGAAGCCCTTGTTCCATAACTGTTTTCCCATTTGTCTTTTCGGATTTTTTATTATGTGCCTGTGGCGCGGGAGGTCAATCCCGGGCCATTTGGGAGGCTGTGAACTGAATAAGGCGGGGATATATGTCGAGTGCCTCTGCCATCTCGCTGATTTTCACGTATTCGTCGGCGGAATGCGAACGGGCCGACTCTCCGGGTCCGATCTTGAGCGAAGGGATACCGTGCATGAGCGCCATGTCGGATGTGGTGGGTGACACGAAGGGGGTCAGTCCCAGTGCCACCGAGGCTTTCACGAGCGGATGCGAGTGAGGTATCACTGAGGCATGCACGCGGGTGGAGCGCGGTGTGAGCCGGCTCCAGCGCACGGTTTGCTGCAGGAGGCTGACGGTCTCTTCGTTGGTATAGGCATCGGTGGTGCGCACGTCGGCCACGTAGCGGCAGCGGTCGGGCACTACGTTATGCTGCGTTCCGGCTTCGATCATGGTGACGCTTACGCGGATAGGCCCCAGCACGTCGCTTACCTTTTCGGGGGCGAAGCCGCGCAGCCGCTCTATGTCGTCTATGGCGCGGTAGATTGCGTTGACTCCCTCGCGGCGGGCGGCATGGCCCGACACACCGGGAGTCTCGCAGTCGAGCACGAGCAGTCCGCGCTCGGCGATGGCGGGCTGCATCCCGGTGGGTTCGCCTACGATTACCATGTCGGGCGACATTCCTCTGCGGGCGAGCATCGGCAGGAACGCACGCATCCCCTTCTCCCCCATCACTTCTTCGGCTGCCGTGATGGCGAGCAGGAGATTAAACGGGAGGTTGCTGCCGGATCGCACCATCCGGCGGAATGCAAGGGCGAGGGTCACTCCGGAGGCTCCGGCATCGTTGCTCCCCAGTCCGTACAGGCGGTCGCCCGCGATTTCGGGAGCGAAGGGGTCGCGTGTATATGAGGATGCCGGGCGTACGGTGTCGTGGTGGGAATTGAGCATCAGTGTGGGGCGCGCCGGGTCGAACCCCGGCGCTACAGCCATCACATTGTTCTCAAACCGCTCCACTCCCGGGAGTGCCAGCTCCCCGGAGAGCCATTCGTGCCATATGGCTGCGGTGCCCTCTTCTTCGCGTGAGAAGGAGGGTGTGGCTATAAGGCGGCTCAGCTGCGCGATGGCCAATTTGAGGTCTTCACTGTGCGTGGAGCTGTAGGTCGCTGTGTCGATGGCAGTCATGTCGTGGATTAATTTTATATCAGTCAAGGCGTATGAATGTACCGCCGTTGCCGCCGAGGTCTTCTGCGCGGCATATGCGCACTTCTCCCACTCCGTGTGATGCCGAGAGCAGGGCGTTCTCGAGCTTGGGGAGCATCCCGCTTCCTACGGTACCGTCGGCCTTGAGGCGGCCGAATATTTCCGGGGTCACGAGGGGTATGACGGATGAATCATCGTCAATGTCGGCGAGCACTCCCGGTTTTTCGAAGCAGTATGTGAGCCGGGTGGTCTGCTTGCGGGAGAGAGCCTGCGCCACTGCGGCGGCAATCGAGTCGGCGTTGCAGTTGAGTATCGATCCGGCGCGGTCGTGACACAGGGCGCAGAACACCGGCACACGCCCCGAATCCACCAGCGCCTCTATCCATTCGGCATCCACTTCAGCCGGATCTATATCGCCGACATAGCCGTAATCCACGGGTTCGGGACTGCGCCTGCGGGCAGGGATGACGTTGCCGTCGGCTCCGGAGAGTCCTACGGCATTGCACCCCATGGACTGAAGCATGGCCACGATGCGCTTGTTGATGAGTCCGGCATATACCATCGTCACTATATCGAGCGTCGGGCGGTCGGTGACGCGGCGCCCTCCTATCATCACGGGTTCGATACCCATGCCGCGGCTCAGGCGGGAGGCTTCCTTGCCTCCGCCGTGCACCAGCACCTTCGCCCCCTCCATTGCGGCAAACTCGCGAAGGAATGTGTCGAGCAGTGCGGGGTCGTCGATTACGTTGCCCCCGATCTTTACTATGTTGATCATATGGCGGATATGGGTCACTTTAGCGATTCGAGCATACGCGCCAGTACGGCCTGCGCTGAAATCTCACGGTTGGCGGCTTCGGGTATCACCAGACTGCGGTCGGATTCGATCACCTCGTCGGTGACGATCATGTTGCGGCGCACCGGCAGGCAGTGCATGAAGTAGGCATTGTCGGTCAGGGCCATCTTGGCGGCATCGACGGTCCAGTCGCGGTCGGTGGAGAGGATCTTGCCGTAGTTGTCGCCACTGTATGCCGACCAGTTTTTGGCATATATGAAGTCGGCCCCTTCGAAGGCGCGGCGCTGGTCGTATTCTATACGCGCGCCTCGGGTGAAGTCTTCACACAGTTCGTAACCTTCGGGGTGTGTGATGACCAGGTCGTAATCGGCGGCGAGCATCCATTGGGCGAAGGAGTTGGGCACTGCCTGGGGCAACGCGCGGGGATGGGGCGCCCATGTGAGCACCACCTTCGGACGGGGTTTGGTCTTGAATTCCTCGATTGTGATCAGATCGGCATAACCCTGCAGCGGATGCCCCGTAGCGGCCTCCATGCTGAAAACCGGGCGACCGGAATACTGTATGAACTGATTGATTACCTTTTCGCTATAGTCGTCGTCGCGGTCGGTGAGTCCGGCAAAGGCGCGCACTCCGATGATGTCGCAATAGCAACCCATCACGGGGATTGCCTCAAGCAGATGCTCGGCTTTGTCGCCATCCATGATTACGCCGCGCTCGGTCTCGAGCTTCCATGCGCCCTGGTTGACGTCGAGCACTATCACGTTCATACCCAGATTCATGGCTGCCTTCTGTGTGGAGAGGCGTGTGCGGAGTGATGAATTGAAGAATACCATCATCAGGGTCTTGTTGCGCCCCAGTCCGGTCCAGGCGAAGCGGTCAGCTTTAATACGCATGGCATCGGCCACGGCTTTCTCAATCGGGCCGATATCGGCTGCACAAGTGAATTTTTTCATCTGTCGTAGAATTATTATGATGTTTCGGCATCCCCGCCTCCACCCCGCTTTTTTCCGGTTTTACCGGATGGTGGAGCCGGGATGCGGGGATGCCATAGAGTGTGGTCAGTATTTATTTGTTGATTTCCTTGCTGAATTCTTCAAGGAATCGGTCGGCCTGGGCCATGGAGAGGCTGAGGGCCGGGAGCAGACGGACGGTGTACTGTCCGGCTCCGCCGGTGAAGATGTGGCGGTCGAAGAGCAGGCGGCGGCGCAGTTCGGAGCCTTCCATTCCGTCGACCTCCATGCCGATCATCAGTCCGCGGCCGCGCACATCGGTCACTTTGGGCATACGTCGCAATTCTCCGATGAGATGGGCTCCGACGGCGGCGGCATTCTCCACAAGGCGCTCCTGCTCTATTACGTCGAGCACTGCCAGAGCTGCGGCACAGGCGAGGTGATTGCCTCCGAAGGTAGTGCCGAGCATCCCCTTGCGGGCCGGAATCGAGGGGGCAATCAGTACGGCGGCTGCCGGGAAACCGTTGGCGATACCTTTGGCACAGGTTATGATGTCGGGGCGCACGTCGGCCTCCTGATGGGCGAAGAAGCGCCCGGTGCGGCCGTAGCCTGACTGTATCTCGTCGAGTATAAGCAGTGTGCCGGTGCGGTCGCACTCGCGGCGGAGTGTCTGGAGGAATTCCGCCGAGGGTTCGTGTATGCCGGAGACTCCCTGAATCCCCTCCGCAATCACGGCGGCATATTCGCGTGAGGCAAGGGCCCCGGCGGCAGCGGCGCAGTCGTTGAGGGGGATGAAGTCTACGTTGGGGGTCACGTTGAAGGGTGCGCGTATAGCCGGGTTGTCGGTGAGGGCCACCGCTCCGGAGGTGCGTCCGTGGAAGGCCTGGCTTATTGCCAGTATCTTCTGCCGCCCGGTGATGAAGGAGGCGAGTTTTACGGCGTTCTCGTTGGCTTCTGCACCGGAGTTGCACATAAATAGCCGGTACTCAGGGTATCCCGATACGGCACCCAGACGCCGTGCCAACTGCTCCTGAAGCGAATTGCGCACCGAATTGGAGTAAAAGCCGAGGCGCGCGGCCCGGTCGGCAATGGCCTGCACGTAGTGCGGATGGGCATGGCCGATGGAGATTACGGCGTGTCCTCCGTAGAGGTCGAGGTATTCGGTGCCGTCGGCTGTGTAGACGTAGGAGCCGCTGCCGCGCACCGGCTCGATGTCGTATAGCGAATATACATCAAATAATTCCATCTCGTTCAGAATGCCGAAGGCTTGAGATTCAGGCCGGAGCGCTGATCCCATCCTTCCATTATGTTCATATTCTGCACTGCCTGGCCGGAGGCTCCTTTGAGCAGGTTGTCTTCGGCGCAGGTGATAAGGAGGCGTGAGCCATGTTTTTCGACATGTATCACGGCCTTGTTGGTGTTGACGGCCTGTTTGAGCGATACCGGAGCGTCGCTTACCACTGCGAAGGGGGCCGCGGCATAGTAGTCTTTGTAGAGTTTCACCACTTCCTGCTCCGACAGCGGGCAGTCGAGATGCGTCATGGCGAATATGCCACGGGCGAAGTCGCCGCGCACGGGCACGAAGTGTATCTCGCCGCCGAATCCGGGCTGCAGCTGGCGCAGTGTCATGCCGATTTCGGTGAGATGCTGGTGGGTGAAGGGTTTGTAGACCGATATGTTGCCGCTTCTCCAGCTGAAATGCGTGGTGGCTCCGGGCTTTACTCCGGCACCGGTGCTCCCCGTGAGGGCTGTGATTTCGATGCCGCTGTCGGGGAGCAGTCCGGCGGCGGCCAGCGGCAGCAGCGATAGCTGCAGGGCGGTGGCGAAGCATCCGGGGTTGGCCACGGAGTCGGCGCCGGCTATGCGGTGGAGGTTGACTTCGGGCAGACCGTATACGTAGCCGCAGCTCTGGTCGCGGTAGTCTTGCGCCAGGTCGATTACCTTGAGTCCGGCCGGGCGGGGATTCTCTTCCCAGAAGCGGCGGCTCTGTCCGTGAGCCTGGCAGAGGAAGAGGATGTCGATTCCGTCGAGCGGATGGGTGTCGGAGAATACGAGGTCTGTCTCCCCTATCAGGTCCTGGTGCACTTCGGCCACCGGGCGCCCGGCATTGCTTGAGGAGTGCACGAAGCTCACTTCCACTTCGGGATGGTTGATGAGCAGGCGCAGGAGCTCTCCGGCCGTATATCCGGCACCCCCTATTATACCTATCTTCTTTTTCACTGTCGGGGTATATGAGTGGGCCGTCATTCGGCTTTGCCGTTTTTGACCTGGTTGTTGTGATAGATTTTCATCTGGTTGCCCATGATTTTGGTGAATCCTTTCACATCGTCGGCAGTCCAGGCTTTGTTGACTTCTCCATATTCGCCGAAGTCGGTCTTCATCAGGTCGAAGGGGGTGTCGACTCCCACGAGGGTGTAGCTGTAGGGGCGCAGTATGAGCGAGACGGTGCCGGTGACGTTGCGCTGCGAACTTTCGAGCATGCTCTCGATGTCGCGCATCACCGGGTCGAGATACTGAGCCTCGTGGAGGAACATACCGTACCACGTGCCTACCTGGTCTTTCCAGTATTGCTGCCATTTGGTGAGCGTGTGCTTCTCGAGCATCTTGTGGGCGGCGATGATCAGTATCGGTCCGGCGGCCTCGAAACCTACGCGCCCCTTGATGCCGATGATCGTATCGCCGATGTGCATGTCGCGCCCTATTCCGAAGCGGCTGCCTATGCGCTCCACTTCGCGGATTGCGGCGATCTTTTCATCGTATTTTTTGCCGTTGACTGCTGAGATTTCGCCGTTTTCGAATGAGATGGTGAGCTCTTCGGGCTCGTGGGCGGTCACCTGCGAGGGGTATGCCTCTTCGGGGAGTGTCTGGTCGGAATGCAGTGTCTCTTTGCCGCCGATGGATGTGCCCCACAACCCTTTGTTGATGGAGTATTCCATCTTTTTGAAGTCGGCCTCGTAGCCATGCTTTTTGAGGTAGTCGATCTCATACTGGCGTGTGAGGGTAAGGTCGCGTGTGGGGGTGATTATCTCGATTTCGGGAGCGAGTATCTGGAATGTGAGGTCGAAGCGCACCTGGTCGTTGCCGGCTCCTGTGCTGCCGTGGGCTATTGCGTCGGCTCCGATTTTTTTGGCATAGTTGATTGTGGCGATGGCCTGGAATATGCGCTCTGAACTTACGGAGATGGGGTATGTGCCGTTGCGGAGCACGTTGCCGGCCACCATGTAGCGTATGCTTTTGTCGTAGTATTCCTGTGTCACGTCGAGTGTGGCGTGCGATGCGGCGCCCAGCCGGCGGGAGCGTTCGGCGATTGCTGCGAGCTCTTCGTCGGAGAATCCTCCGGTGTTGGCTATGGCGGTGTGTACTTCATAGCCCAGTTCTTCCGAGAGGTATTTTACTGCGAACGATGTGTCGAGTCCGCCTGAAAATGCGAGGAGCACTTTCTTTTTCTTCTTGCTGTTGTCTTTTCCCTCGTTGGGAGTGCTGGTGTTGTTGATGTCCATTGCGATTTCGATTTTTGCAGTCCGTGCGTGGGGTTGCCCCTCCGGGATTTCCATTGCTTCGGATGTGGCTGCCGTTGATGAGGCGCCTGCGGATGCGCGGACCTGAGGTGAAACATTACCGTCTTTTCAGATGGAAAATACGGTTGAGACCGTTTTTCAGCTTGAGCACAAGCGGATTCGGACGCTCTTCGGGAGGCAGCGGCTGCTGCGGATCGAAGAGCATCCCGGTGCACAGGCACATGCGGCGGTTGTTGCGCTGCAGTATGTCGTAGTTTCTGCACCCCTCGCACCCTTGCCAGAACTCTTCGTCGTCGGTCAGTTCGGAGAATGTCACGGGTTTGTAGCCCATGCGCGAGTTAAGTTTCATTACCGGAAGCGAAGTGGTAATGGAGAATAGTTTGGCAAAGGGGAATCGAAGTCGAGCCAGCTCGAATGTTTTCGCCTTGATGGCGCCGGCAAGGCCAAGATGGCGGTATTCTGGGTCGACAATCAATCCGGATGTTGCCACGAAATCTCCATGACCCCAGCTCTCGATGTAGCTGAATCCCACCAGGCGGTCGCCATGCAGTGCTACCACACTTTTGCCACTCGTGATTTTCTGCTCGATATATTCGGGCGTACGTTTGGCAATGCCGGTGCCTCGCTGCAGGGCCGATTCGTAAATCAGCCTTACGATAAGCTCTGAATAAACCTTTTCGTGGGGTTCGGCAAACTTGACAGTGATGTCTTTGATGTCCATTTCTGTGTTTCCGAAAATTGATTGGAATATACTGAAGGGATTTACGCCGTTCGGCGGCGCTGTTGTCCCGATTTTTTACTCTGTAAGAACCTGTATTGCGGTCGGCTGTTGGCGGATGGTTAAGCGTCGGATACATAAAATCTGCGGTATCCCGACAGCCGGCCTGACCATAGGCTGCCCCCTGGGTATTTTAAGGGGGAGACACGTCGAAAATTGTGCGTCTGGCGGATTATAAGCTCAGACATCGGCTTCGTCGTCGGAATCGGCTTTCAGCCGTAGCGACACGGCACACCACAGCGGCCACCTTCCTCACGAAGGCCGGCAGCTGACGCTCCATGCGGGAGCACACCGATATATTGTCGCAAATTATATTCATCTCATTTGCCGCCACGCCCGCGTGATAACGGAGACGCGGCAGAATTAAATCTAAAGAAAGTCAGTCAAATCTTTTGAATGAGATGGTAAAGTTACAAAAAAAATCCCACTCTTCCACTATATTTGCTGACAAAAGATTTCCGTCACGCAAAATCTCCTTAAAAACGGCTGCCGCGCCTGCCGATAAGGCAGAGGTAAAGCGTGACGGGCGGAAATGACGGAAGCCCCCTGCGGCACGGTATATGTGCTGCAGGGGGCTTCGTATGTTGTGGTTCTATCTGATTCGCCGCGGGCAGATTGCTGCGGCGCCGGATATTGACCGTGACAGATTACCAGCTTGCTTTCTTCACGCCAGGGATCAGACCTGCGGAAGCCATCTCGCGGAACTGAATACGGGAGATGCCGAACTGGCGCATGTAACCTTTCGGACGGCCAGTGAGCTCGCAACGGTTGTGCAGACGCACTTTCGAAGCGTTCTTCGGGAGCTTCTGTAGTTTTGTGAGTGCCTCGTAATCGATGTTGCCGTCGGCATCAGCCAGAGCGGCCTTCTTGAGGGCGGCCTTCTTGGCAGCGTACTTTGCTACCATCTTCTGGCGCTTCACCTCACGGGCTTTCATTGATTCTTTTGCCATATCTCAGGGATTATTTTTCGTGTTTGAAGGGAAGGCCAAACTTCTTGAGCAGGGCGAAGCCCTCTTCGTCGGTGGGGGCTGAAGTCACGAAAGTGATGTTCATACCCTGAAGTTTCGGCACGTTGTCGATATTGATCTCGGGGAAGATGATCTGCTCAGTGATGCCGAGCGTGTAGTTGCCACGGCCGTCGAGCTTGGAGTTGATACCCTTGAAGTCGCGGATACGGGGCAGAGCCACCTTAACGAGACGCTCGAGGAACTCGTACATCTTGTCCTTGCGCAGAGTCACCATCACGCCGATGGGCATTTTCTTACGCAGCTTGAAGTTGGAGATATCCTTCTTCGAGAGGGTCGGCACAGCCTTCTGGCCGGTGATGGCCGTGATCTCGTTGAGGGCAGTCTCGATGAGTTTCTTATCCTGAGTGGCAGCGCCGAGACCCTGGTTGATCACGATCTTCTCCAGGCGGGGCACCTGCATCACAGTGCTGTAGTTGAACTCCTTCTGGAGCTCGGGAACGATGCGTTCCTTATAGTCTTTACCAAGTGTAGTTGCCATTACTTAATCTCCTCTCCTGAACGTTTAGCGATTCTTACCAGCTTACCATCGTCGTTGAGCTTGCGGCCCACGCGGGTCGGCTTGCCTGATTTGGGGTCGATGGGGTTGAGTTTGGAAATATGGAGGGGGGCTTCCATCTTGATGATGCCACCCTGGGGATATTTCGCATTGGGCTTCATGCTCTTGGAGATGATGTTGACGCCCTCCACGATGGCGCGCTGCTTTTTGGGCTGCACTTCGAGCACACGGCCTGTCTTACCCTTGTCGTCGCCAGAGTTTACAAAGACCGTATCGCCCTTTTTGATATGTAATTTTGCCATTGTTTCTTACTTTACTGATAGGGGGATATTAAAGTACTTCGGGAGCGAGCGAAACGATCTTCATGTTGGTGGCGCGGAGCTCACGGGCTACCGGGCCGAAGATACGTGTGCCGCGAAGCTCGCCGGCATTGTTGAGGAGCACACAGGCGTTGTCGTCGAAACGGATGTAGCTGCCGTCGGGACGGCGCACTTCCTTCTTCGTACGCACTACGACAGCCTTGCTGACTGTGCCCTTCTTCACGTCGGAAGAGGGGATAGTGCTCTTTACAGTCACTACGATAATATCGCCTACCGAAGCGTAACGGCGACCGGTTCCGCCAAGTACATGAATGCAGAGTGCTTCTTTCGCACCACTGTTATCTGCAACTGTCAAACGTGATTCACTCTGTATCATAATTACTTAACTTTTTCGATGATTTCTACCAGTCTCCATCTCTTGGTCTTGCTCAGGGGGCGGGTCTCCATCAGGCGCACTGTATCGCCTACAGAGCACTCGTTGTTCTCGTCATGGGCATGGTACTTCTTTGTCTTGTTGACAAACTTACCATAGATGGGGTGTTTCTCTTTCCACTTGATCTCGACAGTGATGGTCTTGTCGCACTTGTTGCTGGAAACGACCCCGATTCTTTCTTTTCTCAAATGTCTCTTTTCTTCCATTTTTTCAAATACTTAAAATTGGGGTGGATTACTTGGAAGCTGCCTCGGCAAGTTCCTTCTGACGCAGCACGGTCTTCAAGCGGGCAATCGCCTTGCGATCTTTGGTGATCTTCGAGGGATTGTCGATGGGAGTAATCGCGTGCGTTACTTTCAATTCACGATAAGCCTTCTCGGCGGCCTCGATGCTGGCACGCAGTTCGGGAATGCTTAATTCCTTGATTTCTTCCTTTTTCATTTTTAATTATCTCGGTTTATCGGGTTTGCACATGAAGGCGCTGTTCACGCCACCATGCATGAAATCCAATTCGGCTGCAAAATTAATGCAAATATCTGACATTTCCGCACTTTTCACTTTATTTATGTGCTGCACAACAGTGCATTCCGACAGTTATTACACTATTTTAAGCCATCCGCCGGCATATTCCGCCGGATACGGCCGACGGCACCTCCCCCCCTCTCCTGCGGAGCCGGGGCGGAAGTGCCGTCGGGTTATCGGGCGCTCCGGGGCCATCTGCACGGGGCGATGCCCCCGGGGCGGTAAGTATCAGACGTTCTGCGACGGATCGTAGTCGCGGCGCACCACAAACTTGGTGATTACCGGAAGTTTCTGGGCTGCCAGACGCAGTGCCTCCTTTGCGATGTCGTAGCTTACGCCCTCGACCTCGATCAGGATACGGCCCGGAGTGACGGGCGCCACGAAACCTTCGGGGTTACCTTTACCTTTACCCATTCGCACCTCGGCAGGCTTCTTGGTGATCGGCTTGTCGGGGAAGATGCGGATCCAGATCTGACCCTGACGCTGCATATAGCGTGTCACGGCGATACGGGCAGCCTCTATCTGGCGTCCGGTGATCCATTTTGACTCAAGAGTCTTGATGCCGAACGAACCGAAAGCGAGCTGATTGCCGCGCTGTGCCTCACCTTTCATGCGGCCCTTTTGCGAACGGCGGTATCTTGTTCTCTTAGGTTGTAACATGATTTATCTCTGTTGGGGGGATGGATTAACGATTGTTGTTTTTCTTGTTGCGGAAACCGCCCTTGCGGCCGCCGCCCTGCGGACGTGCCGGCTCCTTGACATCGATGGCGTAAGAGGGAGTGAGCTCCTTCTTGCCATAGATCTCACCGCGGCAGATCCACACCTTCACGCCGAGGATACCCACCTTGGTGAGTGCCTCTACCAGAGCGTAGTCGATGTCGGCGCGGAGAGTGTGCAGCGGAGTGCGGCCCTCCTTGAACATCTCGGAGCGTGCGATTTCGGCACCGTTCAGACGGCCCGACACCTGCACCTTGATGCCCTCGGCGCCCATGCGCATTGTCGACTGGATTGCCATCTTGATGGCGCGGCGGTAAGCCACCTTGTTCTCAATCTGACGTGCGATGTTGCTTGCCACGATTTCAGCATCGAGTTCGGGGCGCTTGATCTCATAGATGTTGATCTGCACCTCTTTGCCGGTGAGCTTCTTGAGCTCTTCCTTCAGTGCGTCGACATCCTTGCCGCCCTTGCCGATGATCATGCCGGGGCGGGAAGTGCAGATAGTCACAGTGACCATCTTGAGAGTGCGCTCGATGATGATTCTCGATACGCTTGCCTTTGCAAGACGAGTGCGGAGATATTTACGGATCTTGGAGTCCTCCAGGAGAGTCTCGCCGTATTTCTTGCCGCCGTACCAGTTGGAGTCCCAACCGCGGATTACGCCCAGACGGTTGCTTATCGGATTAACTTTCTGTCCCATCTTGCGAATTAGTCTTTATCGTTATTAATAGTATCCACAAACAGAGTCACATGGTTGGAGCGCTTGCGGATGCGGTATCCGCGCCCCTGCGGTGCGGGACGCAGGCGCTTCAGCATCGGAGCTGCGTCGACGAAGATAGTCTTCACGTAAAGCTCGCCAGCCTCGGCCTTGCGATCGTTTTTCTGTTCCCAGTTGGCGATAGCCGAGCGGAGGAGTTTCTCCACGCGGTTAGATGCCTCTTTATTCGAAAACTTAAGGATGCCGAGAGCCTTGAACACCTCCTGACCGCGCACCATGTCTACGACGAGGCGCATCTTGCGGGGCGAGGTAGGCACATTACGGAGCTTGGCGAAATATTCGCTCTTGCGGGCCTCCTTAATGGCGTCTGCTGAGTTTCTTTTTCTTACACCCATTGTATATTGTGTCTTTTTATTCTTTAGTGATTAGGGCCATTATTTCTTCTTGTTGCCGCCGTGGCCACGGAAGGTACGTGTCGGGGCGAACTCGCCGAGCTTGTGACCCACCATGTTTTCAGTCACGTAGACAGGTATGAACTTGTTACCATTGTGCACTGCGAAAGTGTGGCCTACGAAATCAGGCGATATCATAGAGGCACGGCTCCAGGTCTTGATCACAGACTTTTTGCCGCTTTCCTCCATCGCAGCCACTTTCTTTTCGAGCTTTACGCTGATAAATGGTCCTTTTTTAAGCGAACGACTCATAGTTGTCTTCTTCTTTTATCTGATATTATTTCTTTCTTCTTTCAATGATATACTTCGAAGAATGTTTCTTCGGCGAGCGGGTCTTCAGGCCCTTGGCATAAAGACCTGTGCGAGAGCGCGGGTGACCGCCGCTCTGACGGCCCTCACCACCACCCATCGGGTGATCGACAGGGTTCATTACCACACCACGGTTGTGGGGGCGACGTCCCTGCCAGCGGCTGCGGCCGGCCTTACCGCTCGACTCCAGTGAGTGCTCGCTGTTGCCAACGACACCTACCGTAGCACGGCATGAAAGAAGCACCTTGCGGGTTTCGCCCGAAGGAAGTTTGATAATCGCGTAGTCACCTTCGCGGGAAGTCAACTGAGCGAACGTACCGGCTGAACGGGCCATGCTGGCACCCTGGCCGGGACGCAGTTCGATACAATGGATGAGCGTACCTACGGGGATCTTCGACAGCGGGAGGGTGTTGCCCACTTCGGGGGCTGCATCCGGACCGCTTACCACCTTCTGGCCTACCTCCAGACCGTTCGGGGCGATGATGTATGCCTTCGAACCGTCGGTGTAGTACAGCAGGGCGATGCGTGCGCTGCGGTTGGGATCATACTCGATGGTCTTTACCACAGCCTCGATGCCGTCGTTGTTACGCTTGAAGTCGATGAGACGCAATTTTCTCTTATGGCCGCCGCCACGGTAGCGGGTGCTCAGATGGCCTGAGCTGTTGCGGCCGCCCGTCGAACGTTTTCCGACGATAAGAGACTTTTCTGGTGCGTTAGCAGTGGATTTGCGAACTGTGGTCTCGCCGTTGAGCTTGACCTGCTCTTCGCGTTTGAACACACCAATAATCTTGTGTCTTTGGCCCGGAGTAGTGGGCTTGAATTTTTTTACTGCCATTGGAACGTTTAAATATTGCTATAGTAATCGATCGATTGACCCTCGGCTACTGTCACGTAAGCCTTCTTGAAGGCCGGTTTGCGGCCGCGAAGCAGCCCTGACTTTGTGTAGCGCTGCGAACGCTTGCCTGCGTAGTTGGCGGTGTTGACGCTCACTACGCGCACATTGTAGAGCTTCTCCACAATGTCCTTGATCTGAAACTTGTTGGCGTCCGGAGACACAGCAAAAGTGTAGCAATTCTGCTTCTCGCTGTAGGCCGTGGCCTTTTCAGTCATGATAGGGCGGATCTCTATGTTCATTTCTGTAGTCTCCTTGCTTTAGAATTGATTAAGAACTTCCACGCTGTCCTCGGTCAGGATGATAGCGTCAGTGTTGAGCACGGTGTACGCGTTGAGGTCCATGGCGCGCTGCAGAAGCGCGTTGGGAACGTTGCGCACCGACAGAAGCACGTTGTCGTCCTTCTCGGGCATCACGAGGAGCACCTTCTTGTCGGCCACTTTGAAATTCTTGGCCAGCTCCATGTAGCTCTTCGTGCGCGGAGCGTCGAACGAGAAGTTCTCCACTACGACGATGCTGGGTGCCTTTGAAGTAAGGGCCAGACGGCGTGCGAGAGCCTTCTGCTTCTTGTTGAGCTTCGAGCGGTAGTCGCGCGGACGGGGGCCGAATACTGTGGCGCCGCCACGCAGCAGCGGAGAGTTGATGTCGCCGCGACGTGCGCCGCCGCCGCCTTTCTGACGGATCAGCTTGCGGGTCGAACCGGAGATCTCGCTGCGCTCCTTGCTCTTGTGGGTGCCCTGACGCTGGTTGCCAAGGTACTGTTTTACGTCGAGATAGAGGGTGTGCTCTGCATTGCCCTCGGTAAGGTCGCGGCCAAAGACTTCATCATTGAGGGTCACCTTGCGACCGGTATCTTCACCTTTGATGTTATAAACTGCTACTTCCATTATTTCTCAACTAAAACGATTGAACCTTTGGGACCGGGAATGCTTCCCTTGATCATTAACAAATTGTGTTCGGGCAGTACTTTGATCACCTGCAGATTCTGCACGGTCACGCGCTCGTTGCCCATCTGGCCGGCCATGCGGAGGCCTTTGAATACCTTTGCGGGATACGAGCAGGCACCGATTGAACCCGGCGCGCGCAGACGGTTGTGCTGACCATGGGTAGCCTGACCCACGCCGCCGAAGCCGTGACGCTTCACGACGCCCTGGAATCCTTTACCCTTGCTGGTGCCGACAACGTCGACGAAGCCACCCTCCTGGAAGAGCTCTACGGTGAGAGTCTCACCAAGGGCAGGCACAGTCTCAAACGACTTGAACTCGGCCAAGTGGCGCTGCGGAGCTACTCCGGCTTTAGAGAAGTGGCCGGCCTCTGCCTTGTTGGTGTGCTTCTCCTTTTTCTCCTGGAAGCCCACCTGCACAGCCTCATAGCCGTCGGTCTCTACAGTCTTGATCTGAGTAACCACACAAGGACCTACTTCGATAACAGTGCACGGCACGTTCTTGCCGTCGGCACTGAAAACGGATGTCATTCCGATTTTCTTTCCTAATAATCCTGGCATTTCTACTTTGATTGTTGATTTGAAGCATTGCGGGCTGAATTCCGGGGTCGTCTCCGGCCTTCTCCACAAGAGGCTTCGGTATGTTTGCTTTTTTGTCTTTGAGTTGTTGGGGGTTCCGGCCGTAGGCGGCCGCCTCCCGCCATCGGGGAGGCGGCTGCGTTTATGCGGTCATGGCCGGAGTGTATGGCCGGTGCGTGCGATCAGACTTTGATCGATACATCGACACCGCTGGGGAGTTCGAGCTTCATCAGCGCGTCGACAGTCTTGGCTGTAGAGCTGTAGATGTCGATCAGACGCTGGTATGAGCTGAGCTCAAACTGCTCGCGGCTCTTCTTGTTGACGAAGGTGGAGCGGTTGACGGTGAAGATGCGCTTGTGTGTGGGCAGAGGTATGGGTCCGCTCACTACGGCGCCGGTGGATTTCACTGTCTTTACGATCTTCTCAGCCGACTTGTCGACCAGGTTGTGATCGTAAGATTTCAGTTTGATTCTGATTTTCTGGCTCATTGTGATATTTTAGCTTTATTATTTCAACAGATCTACGCGGCCCTGAACCTCTGTGAGCACGTTGCGCGCGATGGAGTTACTTACCTCTGCATAGTGGCTGAAGCTCATGGTGCTGGTGGCACGGCCTGATGTGATGGTACGCAGTGCGGTCACATAGCCGAACATCTCTGCCAGAGGAGCCTTGGCCTTGACGATGCGGGCACCGCTGCGGCTTGTCTCCATGCCTTCCACCTGACCGCGACGCTTGTTGAGGTCGCCGATCACGTCACCCATGCTCTCTTCCGGAGTCACTACCTCGATCTTCATGATCGGCTCAAGCAGCACCGGAGATGCCTTCTCTGAGCCGTGCTTGAATGCCTGGATGGCGCAGAGCTCGAATGAAAGCTGGTCGGAGTCAACCGGGTGGAAGCTGCCGTCGAGCAGAGTCACCTTGAGCTGCTCTACGGGATAGCCGGCGAGCACACCGTTCTTCATTGCGTTCTGGAAGCCCTTCTGCACTGAGGGGATGTACTCCTTGGGCACGTTACCACCCTTCACCTCGTCGACAAACTGGAGGTTGCCCTCGAAGCCCTCGTCGACGGGCTCGATGCGTACGATGATGTCGGCAAACTTACCGCGACCACCGGTCTGCTTCTTGAATGTCTCGCGGAGCTCTACGGGCTTGGTGATAGCCTCCTTGTAGGTCACCTGCGGACGGCCCTGGTTGCACTCTACCTTGAACTCACGACGCAGACGGTCGATGATGATGTCGAGGTGGAGCTCACCCATACCGGAGATTACGGTCTGGCCGGTCTCTTCGTTGGTCTCTACGCGGAATGTGGGATCCTCTTCGGCCAGCTTCTGAAGGCCTACGCCGAGCTTGTCGAGGTCTTTCTGAGTCTTGGGCTCTACGGCGATACCGATTACGGGATCGGGGAACTCCATGGCCTCGAGCACGATCGGTGCGTCCTCGGCGCAAAGAGTGTCGCCGGTGCGGATATCCTTGAAGCCTACGCCTGCGCCGATATCACCGCAGCCGATCTTCTCTTTGGGATTCTGCTTGTTGGAGTGCATCTGGAACAGACGGGAGATACGCTCCTTCTTGCCCGAACGTGTGTTGAGCACGTAAGAACCGGCCTCGATCTCACCCGAATAAACGCGGAAGAAGCAGAGACGGCCTACGTAGGGGTCGGTAGCGATCTTGAATGCCAGAGCCGACATCGGGGCCTCGGGAGAGGGCTCGCGGGTCTCGATAGTGTCGGGGTCGCCCACTGCATGGCCTTCTACGGCACCTGCGTCCTCGGGCGAGGGGAGGTAGGCGCAGACTGCGTCGAGCAGTGTCTGCACGCCTTTGTTCTTGAACGAAGAGCCGCAGAGCATCGGGTTGATGGCCATGGCCAGTGTGCCCTTGCGGATAGCCTTGCGGATTTCCTCTTCAGTGATTGTGGAGGGATCGTCGAAATATTTCTCCATCAGAGCCTCGTCGAGCTCGGCGAGAGTCTCGAGCATCTTGTCGCGGTACTCCTCGGCCTCTTCAACGAGGTTGGCGGGGATTTCCTCTACAGAATACTGAGCGCCCATAGTCTCGTCGTGCCAGAAGAGAGCCTTCATTGTGATCAGGTCGATCACACCCTTGAAAGTCTCCTCAGCGCCGATAGGCAGCTGGATGGGGAGGGGATTTGCGCCCAGCACTTCCTTCACCTGACGCACAACCTCGAGGAAGTTGGCGCCGGAGCGGTCCATCTTGTTGACGTAACCGATACGGGGCACATTATATTTGTCGGCCTGACGCCATACAGTCTCCGACTGGGGCTCTACGCCACCCACGGCGCAGAAAGTAGCCACAGCGCCGTCGAGCACACGCAGCGAGCGCTCCACCTCTACAGTGAAGTCCACGTGTCCCGGAGTGTCGATCAGGTTGATTTTGTATTTTTCGCCGTCGTAGTTCCAGAAAGTGGTGGTAGCGGCGGAAGTGATTGTGATACCACGCTCCTGCTCCTGCTCCATCCAGTCCATTGTAGCCGCGCCGTCGTGTACCTCACCGATTTTGTGAGTCAGGCCGGTATAGAAAAGGATGCGCTCCGAAGTAGTAGTCTTGCCGGCATCGATGTGGGCCATGATGCCGATATTGCGGGTATATTTAAGTTCGTCGTGTTTAGCCATTGTATGAGTCTGCTATTAAAATCTGAAGTGAGCGAACGCACGGTTAGCCTCAGCCATGCGGTGCATGTCCTCTTTACGCTTGTAAGCGCCGCCCTGGTCATTGAAAGCGTCCACGATTTCGGCAGCCAGCTTGTCGGCCATGGTCTTGCCGCCACGCTTACGGGCGAAGATGATGAGGTTTTTCATTGAAATCGACTCCTTGCGGTCCGCACGGATCTCGGTGGGCACCTGGAAAGTGGCACCGCCTACGCGACGCGACTTCACCTCCACCTGGGGAGTCACATTCTCAAGAGCCTTTTTCCAGATCTCGAGGGCTGACTTCTCCTCGTTGGGCATCTTGGCCTTCACATTCTCAAGCGCTGTGTAGAAGATTGTGTAGGCAGTGTTTTTCTTTCCGTCGTACATCAGGTGGTTGACAAACTTGGTCACCTTGACGTCATGAAAGACGGGATCAGGGAGAGTCACCCTTTTCTTAGGCTTTGCTTTTCTCATTGTTGTTTAAAAACTGGAATGTGGTTTTGTTCCTTGGTTGCTTCGAGGGGCTTGTGTTTTGTCTGTTTCCGCCCGATAACTTCAACCATGCGCTCTCTTGCGCCGGTTTACTCAACCTTTCAGCGTCACCAATAAATCAAAAACCGGATGCTGATTTGATTTGATTACTTCTTGGCTGCTTTAGGACGCTTCGCACCGTATTTCGAACGACGCTGAGTGCGGCCCTGCACACCTGCTGTGTCGAGTGTGCCGCGCACGATGTGATAACGCACACCGGGGAGGTCCTTCACACGACCGCCGCGCACCATCACGATGGAGTGCTCCTGCAGATTGTGACCCTCTCCGGGGATGTATGAGTTGACCTCCTTGCCGTTGGTCAGGCGCACACGTGCCACCTTACGCATAGCCGAGTTAGGCTTCTTGGGGGTGGTGGTGTAGACGCGCACACATACGCCGCGGCGCTGCGGGCACGAATCCAGAGCCGGAGACTTACTCTTGTCCTTCAGGACAGTGCGGCCCTTTCTTACTAATTGCTGAATAGTAGGCATTCTGTTTATTTTGATTATTTGGTTGTTTGCTTAATACGCATCGGTTGCCAATCGCCAACAGCCTATAATTCAGACTATTAGCGTCAGCAACCTTTGAAGTATCCTTCAAAACTCTGCAAAATTACTAAAAATAAACGGTTTACGCAAATTTCCGGCCACTTAAATTCGCACCCGCAACCCCTTTTTTACATAAAAAATGCTAACACTCCCCCGGGGCCACGACCGCGGGCACTCCCCCATCCCCCTCCAAACTCATCACTCTGCCAAAATAATCACCATTTCATATCGGTTTTTCACCTTAATTATGTACTACTTACCGATTTTATTACTATATTTGCAGCATCGTGCCGTCTGCCGCGCCTACAGCAGACACACGCGACATTTTATTGCATCATAAGTTTTATAAATCAATACCTTCATTATGAAAAAATTTCTACTTTCCATGGCTTCGGTAGCCCTCCTCGCGGGGAGCGCCTCGGCCGCAGATCTGCTCTATGATCTGAAATTCGGTAAGGAGTATAATGCCGACCTGCAGCTCTATCCGAAAAACAATGCCTACACCGGCACTTTCACCTACACCCTGACCGACACCGAAACTTTCTCGGTGTCATACTTCAACAACAACAACAACGGCTGGGACTTCATCAAATGCGGACGCAAGTCAGTGGAATCCACCGGATACATCACTACCGACTTCATGGTAGGCAGCCAGGTGACTTCCGTCGAACTTACCATCCCCGCATGGACAGCAGACAAGGTCAACGCCATCATGCTTCAGACCGCCGCATCAGCCGATACCGCCGATGAGGACTGGACCACTGTAGCCACTCATGGCGCCACCTATGATAATGAGGAGGCTCAGACCGTGACCCTCTCCGCTCCGGCTCCGGCCCCCAACCTCTATTACCGTATCGCCTTCGATTGCGCTGCCGGTTCGGCCAACGGCCTTATCTCCCTCAGCGAGGTGAAATACTACGGCGAGGGCGCAGGTGAGGACGTGCAGAAACCCGCAGGGTTCTCTTTCGCGGCATCTACGCTCTACACTACCACTTCGCTCGGCACTCCGGCTCCGGAGTTCAACAACCCCAACGGCGTGGCTGTGACCTTCTCTTCTTCCAATCCCGATGTGGTGGAAGTCGACGAGGACGGCACAATCAGCGTCAAGGGTGAAGGCACTGCCGAAATCACCGCCACTTCCGAGGCTACCGCCGAGTATCTCGCAGGCTCTGCCAAGTATACTGTAGTGGTGGCTCCGTCGGTGACCAACCACAACGCCTTCATCGAGGCTTCCAAGGAGTCGGGCGATGTGATCTACGTCAACTTCTACTATTCGGTAGAATACGTCAACGGCGCATACATCTACGCAGCCGACGTATTCGGCAATCCGGTGCTCTTCTACAACTCCGGCAGCACATATGAGCCCGGCGACATGCTGAAGGGTGGATATTTCGTACAGTACGCACCCTACAACCTGCTCCCCGAATGGAAATTCCTCGGCGACTTCCCGGAGGTATTCATCAAGGATTCCGTATCCCCCCGGACATTCACATCGGCTGATGAAGTACCCCTCAACCAGGTATGCTATCTGGCTAACGTGACATTCGACGAGGCCACTCCCACCGACAAGGGCAAGACCTTCAAGGGCACAATGGCCGACGGCAGCGAGTTTACCTTCTACACCCAGTGGGCAGTAGAGGAGTCGGTAGAGCCCGGCACATACACCGTCTACGGCGCAATGGGCTGCTACAAGACCACTATGGAGTTCTTCCCCATCTCCTACGAGGTATACGAGGCTGATCCCGAGCTCCCCACATCGCTTAAGGTCTCTTCCGACGCTCCGGTGATGACATACGACTTCACCCCGGCCGACGACGAGGGCGTATCCTACCCCGAGCTCGAGGTAAAAGCCACTACCGACAAGGATAGCGTGGTCTTTGAGATCGAAGTGCCCGAAGGCTGGACCAACTTCATCTATCAGCCCGTAGACGGCGGCATCAATGCCGACCCGCTGCGCCGCGCAGCCGGCATCAACCTCCAGTGGACCGGCATCGCCGATATGGAAGCTGCCGGATGGGTAGTCGACAATAAGATCGAAATCCCCTCTGACATGACCGACTACAGCTGCGCCATCTTCCTGGTGAAGGGCGACAAGGCCTGCACCAACGCTCCCATCGCATGCACATTCTCCATCACCTACGACATCAATTCAGGTGTAGAGGGAATCAACGCTGCCGATGATGCCGAGGCCGTATACTACACCCTCAGCGGCGTACGCGTCGACAACCCCGCCGAAGGCGTATTCATCAAGGTTGCCGGCGGCAAGGCCGTCAAGGTAGTGCTCTGATACGAATGATGTCCGGTCTCTCCCCGGACACTTCCGGCTCCTCTTCCGAAGGGGCATAAATAATAAATCCCGCTTCTACGGTCGGCTCGACCGTGAAGCGGGATTTTTCATTTCATTACCGATAACTTGACCTTGCCAATGACCGGCCGGATCAGCCTAAGGGATTAGACCGGACTGATCGGCTCAGCTGCCAAAGGCGTGTCACAGATCAGCGAGATTTCGGGGCCTTATACTGCGAGGCCACCTCGTAGACACGCTCGTAGATGCAGCGGTCGGCATCGGTAAGCGTCAGTCCGCGCCGACCCATCACACGTTCGGCTATCTGATAGAATTTCTTAAGCGGCACATCCGTCATACCCCCGGCCGGAGAACCCTCCTGGAACGACGGGATGAACACACGCGGGAATCCGGCACCATGCAGGTTGACACCCACGCCTACGACAGTAGCCGTATTGAACATGCAGTTGATTCCCGCCTTACTGTGATCGGCCATGATGAGGCCGCAGAACTGCAGGTCGGTGCGCATGAACGTGTGGCGCGGATAATTCCACAGACGGATCTTGGCATAGTCGTTCTTCAGGTTCGAGGCATTTACGCCGGCTCCGAGGTTGCACCACTCCCCTATCACGGCATTGCCGAGATAGCCGTCGTGGGCCTTGTTGCTATAGCCGAAGATTACTGTATTCTGCACCTCTCCCCCGATCTTGCAATAAGGGCCGAATGTGGTGCCGCCGTAAATCTTGGCTCCCATCTTGATCTGCGCATGTTCGCAAAGGGCAAGCGGGCCGCGCACGCACGCGCCTTCCATCACCACCGCATCGCGTCCGATATACACAGGGCCCTCTTTGACGTTGATTGTGGCGCCCTCCACCACGGCACCCTCCTCGATGAAAATCATCGGATTGCCATCGGCATCCACCGGCGAGCCTATCACACGGTTGCTCTCATCAAGAGGTGCCGAACGGCGCCCGGACGTCAGGCGCCTGTACTCGCGGCACAGCGCCTCGGCATTAGCCTGGAATATGTCATACGGGAAGCGTATCAGCCGGGCCGAACCCTCCGGCAGCTCCACCTGCCGCACTTCGGCATCCTCCTCAAGCCCGGCCTCACTGCCACGGAAAGCCACAATCTGACCCTCATACACGGCAGCCTCACCGAGCTTCAGCTCCATAAGCAGAGCCGCAGTCTCCTCACGCGGCATCAGATTACCTGCCACAAAAAGCAAATCATCGGCTCCCTGCGGAGGCATACCGAATTTATCACGCTGAAACCACACCGGACGGTAGAAATACTCACCCGGCATAATCTCCTCCCACTGCTCGCGCAGCGTACGGATTCCGATACGGAATGCTGCCACCGGACGCGTATACGACATCGGCAACAGGTCAGCATGCACGCTTTCCGTATCAAACAATACTATCTGACGCATCATTTGCTCTCTATATAAAGTCTGTGTTTAATTCATGTCGGCCGGAGCCAGCCTGCAGACAATGACCCATGTAATGCCATTTGCCACATTTCACAGCAGACGGACTTCGGATTCAACCGGTCGGCGCGATACGGAGTGCCTCCCACACACATAAGGCTCACCGCAATCACCCTCAGGCTGAAAAGATTTTGCAAATATAATGAAGTTTGCCGGATTCACGGCCATCACCGTCAAATTTTATTAAAAAAACCTTTTTTATACCCCATCCCCATAAAAAAATCCGGCACCTCACCCATTCCCGCCGCCAAGCCGTGTCTCGTGGTCCCGCGCCCGAGCTTTAGCGATGGGAAGTGCATCGCGAAGCCCAGCGCCTAAAGCCTAAAGCCTAAAAACAAAGCCTATCACCTAAAGCCTAAAACCTAAAGCCTAAAGCCTAAAACCTAAAGCCTCCCCGCCCCATAACAAAGCAAACGCACACTTTCACAAGTATGCGTTTGCCAAACCACTAACTTACAAATATATCACTAAATCATCTTTTCACTTTCCGGCAGAGGACTCTGACACGTCAGCACCGCTCCGGAAAAGCATACCTTGTAAAAATGGGGGAGCAGAGCTTCCTTGCCAAAACTCCTGCATATCATCACGACAGTCACGCTCCTCCCATTGGAAATTCGGTCGCATCTCGTGGAGCTCCAGACTCCTTGAGTTGCTTTGATGTTGCAAATATAACGACTTTGCGGCTCTAATACAAATATGAAAACCCGTTTTACCCCCCCCCGGCGCAGATTCGGCAAATATTGTCTGATTTAGACCAATATTAAGATTCCACTCGCCACTTATTACATGTCATAATCAGAAAACTCCCACACTTTCTCCCACACATTTCCATCACCTCATGAGAGGTGAACTCCCCTTTATACATGCGGCTCCTCGCGCTGCGCCACCATAAAACCATATTACGTCACAGACGTTTTTATCTAAAAAAACTTTCTAATTCGGATTAATCTCACTACATTTGCCATCCGAAGAGGAAAACCATAGCCGCGCCCGCCCATCCGTCCGCGTGGCACTCCCATCCTCACCCAAATGAAGACACAACATCTTATATATGGAAAAAAAGAATCTCACCTATCTCGCCAATCTGCGCGAGGCCATGAAGCAACACGGCATTGACGCCTGCGTAATCACCGGCACCGACCCGCATCAGTCGGAAATTCCCCCTCATCACTGGCGTGGCCGCGAATGGCTCACCGGATTCGAATCATCCAACGGCACCAACGGCACTGCCGTCATCACCGCCGACGACGCCCTCGTATGGACCGACTCCCGCTACTTCCTCCAGGCCGAGGAACAGCTCCAAGGCACCGGATTCCGCATGATGAAGGAAGACGGCCCCGATGCCGTGGACCTCGTGGACTGGCTCACCGAACATACCTCAAAAGGGGAGACCGTAGGTATCGACGGAATGACATTCTCCATCTCTTTCGCACAGCGCATTCAACAGGAACTGGCCGACAACGGAGTCAGCCTCAACACCGACTTCCCCCAGTTTGACTACATATACCCCGACCGCCCGGAACGCCCGAAAAACAAACTCTTCGTACACGACGAGAAAATCGTCGGCGAGACCGTCGACAGCAAAGTGACCCGCATCCTCGAAGCCGTGAAAAGCGAACTGGCCAACGCCGTGATGCTCTCCGCTCTCGACGACATAGCATGGGCCACCAACCTCCGCACTTCGGGCGACATCACATACTCCCCCATCTTCGTAAGCTACCTCTATCTCGACGAATCGGGACGCCGCGTGCTCTTCGTGGATGCCGACAAAATCACTCCCGAAGTGCAGGCACATCTCGACACATACCATATTGAAGTGCGCCCCTACGACGATGTGCTCTCCTTCGCCGCCGCACTCCCCAAAGAGACTCGCCTGCTCATCGACCCCGAAAAGACATCGCGCGGACTCTACGACCATATCGGATGCCCCACCGTATTCGGTGGCTCAGCCGTAGCGCGACTGAAGAGCATCAAGAACGCCACCATGCTCTCCAACCTCCACACCGCAATGGAGAAGGACGGAGTGGCGCTGACACGCTTCTTCATGATGGTGGAAAAGGAATACCCCTCGGGCACTCTGACCGAAGTGGAACTCGGCAAGCGCCTGCGCGCACTGCGCCTGGCCGACGCTTCATGCGTCGACGAGAGCTTCGCCGCAATCATCGGATGGAACGGCCACGGCGCCATCGTGCACTATGAAGCCACGCCGGAGACCGATGTGCCCATCACCGGGCAGGGACTGCTCCTCGTCGACAGCGGTGGCCAATACACTTTCGGCACCACCGACATCACCCGCACCATCGCCCTGGGCGGAGCCACCCCCGAACAGCGCCATGACTTCACCCTCGTCATGAAAGGACACATCGCCCTGGCACGCGCCATATTCCCCGAAGGGACCCGCGGCGCGCAGCTCGACGTGCTCGCACGCCAGTTCCTCTGGGCCGAAGGGAAAGCCTACTATCACGGCACCGGCCACGGCGTGGGATTCTTCATCAACTGCCACGAAGGGCCTCAGAACATCCGCCTCAACGAGAACCCCACACCCCTGCAGCCCGGCATGATCACCAGCAACGAGCCCGGTCTCTACCTGGCCGACCGCTACGGCATACGATGCGAGAACCTCATCGTCACCGAGCCATGGAAAGAGACCGAGTTCGGCCGGTTCTTCCACTTCGAGGTGATGACGCTCTTCCCCTTCGACCTCAACCTCTTCGACACATCAATCATGACCGACGAAGAGATCAAATGGGTCAACGACTACCATACCCTCGTACGCTCACGCCTCACACCGCTCCTCTCCCCCGAAGAGGCGGCATGGATGGCTGAAAAGACCCGTCCCCTCACCCGATAAACACAGATCACAGAAAAAAAGACTCACAGACAGCATATATCATATGGCTATCATACAATCAGTGCGGGGATTCACCCCGATCATCGGCGAAGGCACTTTCCTGGCCGAAAACGCCGTAGTGGTGGGCGACGTCACGATGGGACGCGACTGCTCGGTATGGTTCTCCACCGTGCTCCGGGGCGATGTCAACACCATCACCATCGGCGACCGCGTCAACATCCAGGACGGCAGCGTGCTGCATACGCTCTACCAGAAATCCACCATCGAAATCGGCAACGATGTCTCCATCGGCCACAACGTGGTGATACACGGAGCCAAAATCCATGACTACGCGCTCATCGGCATGGGAGCCATCGTGATGGACGACGCCGAAGTAGGCGAAGGTGCCCTGGTGGCTGCCGGATCCGTAGTGCTGAGCCGCACCAAAATCGGCCCGCACGAGCTCTGGGGAGGATGCCCCGCCAAATTCATCAAGATGGTAGAGCCCGAAAAGGCCAAGGAGATGAACGTCAAGATCGCCAAGAACTACCTGATGTACTCCCGCTGGTACACCGACCCGGCCCAACAGGCCGCGATGCGCCAGGACGTACCCTCGGTTGAAGAGCGCCTCCTCAACGCCGACAATCCCGACTGACACTTCGCCCCGACGCATCGGCCGACACTCCGGCTCGGACAACGGCCACATCAATACCCTAAATCCCCCTCCGGCACTCTTCGGAGGGGGATTCTCACATGAAAAAGGCTAAAAATCACTCCCGAAGATGATTTTTTCCCCGAAAAATTTTGTCAAAACAATTGAATTGCATAATTTTGCACTCGCGTTGTGTACCCGGACCATACCCGCACGCACAATGCACCCAAACCAGCAAATCAATTAAACAGGAAAAATGATAATCGTACAAGTTAAAGAAGGCGAAAACATTGAGAGAGCTCTCAAGAAATTCAAACGCAAATTTGAAAGAACCGGTATTGTAAAGGAACTCCGCAGCCGTCAGGCTTTCGAGAAGCCCAGCGTGGCCAACCGTAAGAAAATGATGAAGGCTGTATACGTACAGCAGCTGCGTCAGGAGGCCGAGCAGTAATCCGGCGGATATCGCCATCTCGGCGCGAACTGAAATTTTTCTCAAAGCCATAAAGGTCGGTGTGGGCAATCTCCGGATTCCCCATGCCGATTTTTATTCTCATTCCATCCCTCCCCGCATTGCCTCCGCTACGGCCCGCTACATCCCATCCACACCAGAGCCATGCCAATCGACGACTTCCTAAGCTACCTGCGCTACGAGCTTTACCGCTCACCCCACACCGTAGCCGCCTACGAACGCGACCTGCGGCAATTCATCGCATTCTTCTGCGCCGACCCCTCGGCCGAATTCATCCCCGCCGAAGTCACAACCCAGGATGTGCGCCGATGGCTCGCACGCCTCGCCGATGCCGGCGACGCCCCGGCATCACTCCGACGCAAGACCCAGAGCCTGCGGGCATTCTTCCGGTTCCTCTGCCGACGCCACATCCTCTCCGCCAACCCGGCGGCCGACGTAGTGCTCGCCAAGCTCCCCAAACCTCTCCCCGACTTCGTGCGCGAAGCCGACATGGAGCGTATCCTCGCCCCCCTGCCGCCGGAAGCATCCCTCACCGAGCGCCGCGACCACCTCATACTCCACCTCCTATACGCCACCGGGCTCCGCCGCTCCGAGATACTCAGCCTCACCGACGCCTCATTCAGCCACTCCGGACGCGAACTCCGCGTAATCGGAAAAGGAAGCAAGGAACGCGTCGTGCCCGTAGCCGACCGGCTTGCCGAAGAAATCGCCGCATGGCAGACCGTCCGCGACGCCGCATACCCCGAGCTCCCGGCTCCCCGCCCCATCATAGCCACAATGCACGGCCACATGTCGGCTCCCAACCTTGAACTGATCATAAAGCGCCTGCTGCACAACGAGCGCGCCGGACGCAAAAGTCCGCACACCCTGCGCCACACATTCGCCACAGCGATGCTCAACGGCGGAGCCGACCTCAACAGCGTCCGCGCAATCCTCGGACACTCCTCACTGGCCACCACCCAGATCTACACCCACCTCCAGACCTCCGACCTGCAACGCACCTACGCCGCCGCACACCCGCGCGCACACTCTCCGAAGGATTCCGATCCGAAGGACTGACATCCCACGGCTTTCCCATCATTCCAATTAATACAATACCCCGCCTTACTACAATACCCGGGCTTAATACACGAGGGCCAGTCTTAATACAGGTGCGCCCGCCCATACGTGCGGCATGGCGCTGTCACGACAGGCGTCCGATATCGGACGCCACATAATCCGCACTGTCCGATATCGGACAAAATAACACTCCAGTCCGTCAAAAACCACACCGACAACAAGATTTTACTATCAAATTTTTGCATCCAATCAAATTTTACATTACTTTTGCATCATCAACAATCTTCTGACATCAATACATTCCACTATGACCCGATCCCGTCTTTACTCAATAATAATCCCTGCCGCCCTCACCTTAGGCACGGCCATAACCCTCACGGCGTCCGCAGCCGCCGACACCTCCGCATCATCTGCCGCAAAAGCACCCGCAGCCGAAGAATCACGCCCCGATGCCGCAGCCGAATCCGACTCACTGCTCTACGACACCACCCTGGATGATTTAGTAGTCACCGCACGCGTCAAACTCATACAGAACGATGGCGCAAAACTCACCTACAACGTCAGCGAAGACCCCGAGGCAAAAACCAACAGCACACTCGAAATACTCCGCAAAGTGCCCGGAGTCACCGTCGATGCCGAAGAGAACGTCAAGGTCAACGGCCAGTCAAGTTTCAAAATCTTCCTCAACGGCAAGGAAGATCCCATGCTCAGCGGCGACATCAAGACAATACTCAAATCGATGCCCGCATCCACGATACAGAAAATCGAAGTCATCTCCGAACCCGGTGCCAAATACGAGGCCGAAGGTACCGGAGGGATACTCAACATCGTCACCGCGACACGCCAGTCGCTCGAAGGGTATCTGGCCAATGTCGGGGTATACGGCAATTCATCCTCTCTCGGCGCTTATCTCTACGGACGCGCCAAGGCCGGCAAAGTCACCGCAAGCGCCGACCTGTCGTATCAGAACCAGTTTATCACCGCAGGCAATCACTACACATCATCGTCTGAAACCGTCAATTACGCCGATCCCGTCCAATACCGACGCACCACCGACGGCACCGGCACAAACACCGGCGACTACCTCGGAGGAAGCTTCAACCTCTCATGGGAACCCGACACACTCAACCTCTTCACCGTCACCTTCAGCGGCCGGCGCAACGGATTCAAATCCGATGCCACCGAGCGCATGCAGATGGCCGACATCGCCGACTCGCCCGTATGGCACATCGACCGCATCTACGACACCCGCTACACCATGAACGGCATCTCATCCATGCTCTCATACCAGCGCACATTCAGCCGCACCGACCATACACTCGTATTCTCATACTCCTACAATCACTCCGGCGACTCCAACGACTCCTATATCCACTACGACAACGTGGTGAATTACTCCGACATCGATTACGCCTGGAGCTCCAACCAGCGCCAGTCGCGCCAGGACTCCCACATATTCCAGATCGACTACACCAATACCATCTCCCCCCGCCATCTGCTCGAAGCCGGAGGAAAGGCCAACCTGCGCCGCGCCTCATCCGACTACTCTCCCCTCTACGGCTCCGGACGCGACGAACTGACAGCCGACCAGTCAGCCCGCGTCGACATGAACCAGTATGACGACATCGCCGCCCTCTACGCCTCCTACACCGGCACCTACGGCTCATGGAACATACGCACCGGCCTGCGCTACGAATACACCCACCGGGGCATCGACTACCGCCTCGCCCCCGAGGGATACTCCGACTTCTCCAACCACTACAACGACTGGGTGCCCAACGCCTCCGTAAGCTACAGCTGGCCCACAGCCCAGAACCTGCGCGCCGCCTACCAGATGCGCATCTCGCGCCCCGGCATCAGTGTGCTCAATCCATACCGCAACACACTCACCCCGGGCTCCGTATCATACGGCAACCCCGACCTGCGCAGCGAAAAAAGCCACAACATCTCACTGGCCTACTCCAACTACGGCCACCCCCTCACCGGCTCGTTGAAAGCCACCTACTACTTCTCACGCAACTCCGTGACCGACATCATCTTCTCCTCCCCCGACCTCCCCGGCGTCATACAGACCACATACGCCAACGTCGGGCGGTACAACAACCTCCAGTTTGACCTCAGCCTCAACTGGAGCGTCACACAGGCCCTTAACCTCGGCCTATGGCTCAACGAGACCTACACCAACATCAAGGCCGAATCCGAACTCTTCAAGGCAAGCCGCGCACACTGGGGCACATCGCTCAACGCCAACGCCGACTACACATTCCCCTGCCGCCTGCGCCTCAGCCTCTACGGAGGATACGGCTCCCCCTGGATCGACCTGCAGTCCACAGGCACCTCCTGGTACTACTACTCCATCGGCATCGGGCGCTCATTCCTGCCCGACGACCGCCTCAGCGTCAACCTCAACCTCAGCAACCTCTTCCCCACCCACCGCACATACTCCTGGAGCCAGCAGTCAGAGAGCGCATATGCCGGCTCATCCTCGCGCTATCGCCAATGGAACTTCGGCATCAGCCTTTCATGGCGGCTCGGAGGCCTCAGCACCGACGTCAGACGCACCGCATCACGCATCGAGGAAGAGACAAGCACCGGCGCCAACTCCAACAAAAAATAAAAAGACCCCATAATCCGAAAAATAAAAAGTGAGGATAAACCGGAAATCAAAAATTTTTGTTATCTTTGCATCACAGAGACTCTCCTCCATAATCCTAACCCTTAAAAACCCAATGCGCCATGGTAGCTAAAATCAACGCCGTCCATTTCGACATTTCAGAACGCCTGGAGAGCTTCATCCATAAAAAAGTCGACAAACTTTTCCGCCGCTTCGATTTCATCGCCGAGACCGAAGTGACCCTCAAGGTCGTAAAGCCCGAATCAGCATGCAACAAGGAGGCTCAGATCAAACTCCACGTGCCCGCCACCCCCGAGGTATTCGCCTCAAAGACATGCGACACCTTCGAAGAGGCCATCGACCTCTGCATCGAAGCCCTCGAACGCCAGCTGGAAAAAATCAAAGAGAAGAAATAATCTCCCCTGATAAGCGACACCATAAATGCCGCGGGAAGAGCATTTCATGCCCGCCCGCGGCATTTACGCATCCGGCCGAAGAAGATTTTTTTCTTCCGACAATCATCTCCCAACACCATCAGCAACGCCTAAAGCAAGATGTCACCCCTCGACAACGTCAGAATCCTCGAATTCCCGAAAGTGTGCGACCCACGCGGCAACCTCTCTTTCATCGAGGAAGCCGTACACGTCCCTTTCGCTATCAAAAGAGTGTTCTATATCTATGATGTGCCGGGAGGCGCATCACGTGGCGGACACGCCCACCGGCACAACCGGCAGGTGCTCATCTGCCTCAACGGATCGATGGACCTCCACCTCACCGACGGACGCAACGAAAGGATAATCACCCTCAACCGCGCCCATAACGGTGTGCTGATACCGCCCGGCGTCTGGGACAGCATGCACAATTTCTCCTCCGGCACGGTGCTGCTCGTGGTATGCTCCGAATATTACGACGAAGCCGACTACATTCGCGACTACCCAAGCTTCCTGGAATATGTGGAGCAGAATTACTTCTCATCCTGAATCCCCACCCTCATCTCCACCCCGACACTATGCCGACCTCAGATCCGCATATCCCCTTCCTCGACCTTAAGGAAAGCAACGCCTTCTGCTCCGGCCGCCTCATCGAGGCGGCCGTGCGTGTGATTGAATCCGGACGATTCCTTGGGGGCGACGAAACCCGACTCTTCGAGCAGGAACTCGCCCGATTCTGCGGCGCATCCCACTGCATCGGAGTCAGCAACGGCCTCGATGCCATACGCCTCATACTCCGTGCATGGATCGAAGAGGGGCGTCTCGAAAAGGGCGACGAGGTAATCGTGGCTGCCAACACCTATATCGCCTCAATACTCCCCATCATCGAGCTCGGTCTCACCCCCGTACTGGCACCACCCTCTCCGGTCGACTTCAATCTCGACTTCTCAAGAGTGGAGGATTTCGTCACTCCGGCCACCCGCGCCGTGATGCTCGTGCATCTCTACGGCAATCCCTGCTGGAACGCCGACGTATGCCGGCGCCTCCACGACCGGGGAATACTCCTGATCGAAGACAACGCACAGGCCATAGGAGCCCGAGCCTCCGCTCCCGGTCTCTACGGAAGCCAATCCACCGGAGCCTTAGGAGATGCCGCCGCAATCAGCTTCTACCCTACCAAAAACCTCGGAGCTTTAGGCGACGGCGGAGCCGTGCTGACCCATGACCCCGCTCTGGCGGCCACCGTCCGCGCACTGGCCAACTACGGGGCCGACCGCCGCTACCACAACATCCATACCGGCTACAACAACCGTCTCGACGAGCTCCAGGCCGCATTCCTGCGCGTAAAGCTCCCATTGCTCGACGAGGAGAACGCCCGCCGCCACGAGATAGCCCGCATCTACGACAGCCGCATACGCAATCCATTCGTAAAGCGCCCCGCCATCATAAGCGGCACCCGCCAGGTATGGCATCAGTATGTGGTGCGGTCTCCACGCCGCGATGAGCTCCGCAGCCATCTCGCATCCCACGGCGTCGGTACCGACATACACTACGCCGTCCCTCCGCATCTGCAGCCATGCATGAAAGGGCGATTCGCCCACCCCTCGCTCCGCATCACGGAGCAGATGGCCGACACTCTGCTGAGCCTGCCGATAGCCAACGTCAATCCGACACAGGCAAATTCAATATCAGATATAATCAATGAATTCCACGGATAATACCAGGGGAGATGCCATGCACCCGGCGGCCTGCCCCGACCCCTCATCCCCGATACCCGGCGCCAAGAATGCGCCAAGGCGACCGAAGCGTTGCCGCCCGGCGATCTACATCGCTCTGGGGATACTCCTCGTCGGCGGCATCTGCGCCGCTATCATAGCCCCATACTTCCTGACCGGCACCGCATCGGCGGCAGTAATCAAGATCCCCCGCCAGGCCACGGCGGCCAATATCACCGACACTCTGTCGAAATACTTCGGCACCGACTTCGCCGGGCGTGCCACCACGGCATTCACCAAACTCGTCAAGGCCCCGGCCGAGCGCTATGGAGCCTACGACATTCCGGAAGGCACATCTCCCGTAAAGGCTGCCAGAATACTGGCCAGAGGCTCACAGACGCAGCTTACGCTGACCATCAACGGAGTGCGTCAGTTTATGCCATTTGCCGACCGCATAGCCGCTAAATTCGACTTCTCGGGCGACGACCTCCGCCAGGCTCTCTCCGACCCGGAACTCATGCAGCAATACGGCCTCACCACAGAGCAGGCCCCCTCGCTATTCCTCAACGATTCCTACTATCTGTACTGGACCGACTCCCCGCGCACACTTATAGAAAAAGTGGGGGCCAACTACAACCGCGTATGGAATGACACACGCCGCGCCAAGGCCGACTCCCTCGGCCTCACTCCGGCCCAGGTGATGACCATAGCCTCCATCGTCGACGAGGAGACCAACCAGATTTCGGAGAAAGGACGCATCGGCCGGCTCTACATCAACCGGCTCAATGCCCACATGCGCCTGCAGGCCGACCCCACTGTGCGCTACGCGCTCCAAGATTTCACCATCAAACGCGTCTCAGGAGCAAACCTGCAGGCACCGGGGCCATACAACACATACCGCGTATACGGACTCCCCCCGGGCCCGATCCGCACCACTTCGGTAGCCACCATCGATGCGATACTCGACTCCAAGCCTTCCGATGACCTCTACATGTGCGCCCGCGAAGACTTCTCGGGATTCCACAACTTCGCATCCGACTACGCCACCCACATGGCCAATGCCCGACGCTATCAGCAGGCGCTCGACAGTCTGGGCATCAGCCTGCAACAGTAGCCCTTTAGCCCGACGACTACGCGACTCTATCCTATGATTACACGTGCCAGAATGCCACGCTGTCTGCTACTGCTATCCTTACTGCTCACCCTCTCCTTTTCAGGACGGGGGCAGAGCGTCACGACCGACTCCATAGCGCTCTCCGGAATACCTCGGGGCACCGCCGTCGTAAGCGGCACTCCGATACACCCCGACACTGCCGCCGTAGCCCCGACACTCCCGGCCACGGCGGCAAGCGCCACGCCTCCCTCCGCCCCACTTCCCGATACCGACCGCAACTGGCTGCACCTGATCAAAAAGGGAGAACTCGACATGAAGGATACCACGGTGCAGTATCCACGCTTCCTGAAATTCTGCGTAGGCGTATACAACTGGGCCGACCGCGTATTCAATTCCTACGACACCACCTACGTCGTAGGCACCGGCCGACGCTGGAAGACCCGGGTCGCATTCGACGGCTGGACCGATTCCTACAATATGAATCTCAACCACCGGATGCCCATCACTCTGATTTCAGAACCATACATCAACGCTTCGGTCAATCTCCAGTACATGGCCGTGGGAATAAGCTATGGCGTCGACCTCAACAATCTCTGCTTCAACAAGCCCGTGAAGCACCAGAAGTTTGAATTCGGCTTCAATTGCGCCCGCTTCAACCTCGACCTTTCCTACAACCGCAATGCCGGAGGCACCTATGTGCGCACATTAGGATACTACAAACGCGGCCACCTGTTCAAATCCTACTTCCCGGGGCTCGACATGACCAATCTCTCGATCGACCTCTACTACTATTTCAATAATTACCGCTACGCCAACGGAGCGGCCTATTACTTCTCCAAATTCCAGAAGAAAAGCGCCGGCTCCTTCATGCTCGGCTTCAGCTACGCTTATGAGGACATCTCTTTCGACTTCGAACAGCTCGAAGAGAAACTCAAGCCATACCTTACAACCGATGAGATGAAACTCCGGTTTCATTACTACAGCTATTGCCTGCTGACGGGATACGGCTACAACTGGGTGCTCAACCGCCACTTCCTCTACAACATCTCCGTAATGCCCTCCATCGGAGTGATATGCTGCTACGAAGACTCCACCGACGGCGCCGGAGCGTTGCTCTCGCTCAATATCAAGGGGCGCATGTCGCTTACCTACAACAAGGGCGACTTCTTCACCTGCCTCATCGTCAAGGGTGATGGCAAATGGTATAAGACGGGGCGCCTGTCGGCCTTCAACGCCATCGAGAATTTTTCCCTTTCCGTCGGAGTGCGATTCTGAAAGGCTCCCTCCTCTGCCTAAGTGCGATTCCGGAAGGCGCACCCCTCTGCCGGAGTGCGATTCTGAAAGGCTCAGAGCCGACTGCGCATACAATGCTTACAGGGCGCATGGACCGGATGGTCCATGCGCCCTGCGCTATTGTGTATCAATCCGTTATTACGGATGCGGATCAGTCTTCCACCTTGAAGTCGATGTCGGCAAACGGACGGTTGCCCTGCCCTTCGCGGCGCGGGCTGCGCTCACGGCGATCGCCGCGCGGACCGCGGTCGCCACCCTCGCGGCGCGGGCCACGGTCGCCACCTTCGCGACGCGGACGCGGACCACGGTCGCCACCTTCGCGGCGCGGGCGTGCCTCACGCTCCACATACCCTTCGGGCTTCTCCGTAAGCACACGCATCGACAGACGGTACTTGCCGGTCTTCTTATCGATTTCGATCAGTTTCACCTTCACCTTATCGCCCTCCTTAAGGCCGCTCTGCTCCATTGATTCGAGACGGTTCCAGGAGATTTCGGAGATGTGCAGCAGTCCGTCGCGGCCGGGCATGAACTCCACGAATGCGCCGAAGTCAAGTATCGAGCGCACTGTGCCTTCATACACTTCACCCTCCTCGGGCTGAGCCACGATAGCCTTGATGCGGGCCAGGGCGGCATCGATGCCTGCGGCATCCTTGGAGGCGATTTCCACGCGGCCTACGCCGGTCTTCTCGTCCTCGTCGATCGAGATTGTGGTGCCTGTCTCCTCCTGCATGGCCTGGATCACCTTGCCCTGCGGGCCGATTACGGCGCCGATCATCTCTTTCGGGATCTCGATTGTCACCAGACGCGGCACGTGAGGCTTGTAGTCCTCGCGGGCGGCGGGGATTGTCTCGGCGATGATGCCGAGGATATGCATGCGTCCCTGGCGTGCCTGCTCGAGAGCCTTCTCAAGCACCTCATAGCTCAGGCCGTCGCACTTGATGTCCATCTGGGTGGCGGTGATACCCTTCTCGGTGCCTGTCACCTTGAAGTCCATGTCGCCGAGGTGGTCTTCGTCGCCGAGGATGTCGGAGAGCACTGCGTATTTCACATTGCCCTCATCCGATATCAGACCCATTGCCACGCCGGCCACCGGGCGCTTCATCTTCACGCCGGCATCAAGCAGTGCCAGAGTGCCGCCGCATACGGTAGCCATCGAGCTTGAACCGTTGGATTCCAGAATATCGCTGACGATACGGCAGGTATAGGGGAAATCATCGGGGAACATGCGCTTCAGCGCACGGTGAGCCAAATTGCCGTGGCCGATTTCGCGGCGTCCCACGCCACGCTGCGGGCGAGCCTCGCCGGTGGAGAAGGGGGGGAAGTTGTAGTGCAGCAGGAAGCGCTCCTTGCTCTGGTTGAGCACATCGTCCACGATCTTCTCGTCGAGCGTCGTGCCGAGTGTCGCGGTCACAAGTGCCTGAGTCTCGCCACGTGTGAATACGGCCGAGCCGTGAGGGCCGGGCACATAGTCGATCTCGCACCAGATGGGGCGGATATCGGTAGTGGAGCGGCCGTCGAGGCGAATCCCCTCGTCGAGCACACAGCGGCGCATGGCCTCTTTCTCCACATCATGGTAGTAGCGCTTCACCATGGCGATGCGCTGATCCTCATTGTAGAGGGCGAGCTGCTCTTCGGTCATTTCGGGGAGCGACTCGATATATTCGTCGCGCACGGCCTTGAAGCTGTCGTTGCGCCAGTGCTTGTCGGCGCTTCCGGCCTTGGCTATGGCGTAAGCCTTGTCGTAGCATTTCTCACGCACGTCGGCGCGCAGGGCGTCGTCGTTGATTTCGTGGCAATACTCACGCTTCTGCTCCTTGCCGGCCTCTTTCATCAGCTCCATCTGGGCCACGCAGTGCTTCTTGATTTCCTCGTGGGCTACCTTGAGGGCTTCGAGGAGCTCGGCTTCGCTCACCTCGTTCATCTCGCCTTCGACCATCATGATGTTGTCGTAGGTAGCGCCTACCATCAGCTCGATGTCGGCACGTTCGATCTGCTCGAAATTGGGATTGATTACCCAGTTGCCGTCCACACGCGCCACACGCACCTCCGAGATGGGGCCGTTGAAGGGTATGTCGGAGCAGGCAAGGGCGGCCGAAGCGGCGATGCCGGCAAGTGCATCGGGAGCCTCGTTGGCATCAGCGGAGAAGAGGGTGACATTCACAAACGTCTCGGCATGATAATTCTCCGGGAAAAGGGGGCGGAGCACTCGGTCTACGAGTCGCGACGTGAGGATTTCATAGTCGCTGGCACGTCCCTCGCGCTTCAGGAAGCCGCCGGGATAACGGCCGATGGAGGCATATTTCTCCTTGTACTCCACGGTGAGGGGCATGAAGTCCACTCCCTCGTTGGCCTCAGCGGCCGAACATACTGTGGCCAGAAGCATGGTGTTGCCCATGCGTACTTCCACTGCGCCATCTGCCTGTTTGGCCAATTTGCCGGTCTCGATCGTAATCTGACGGCCGTCGCCAAGGTCGATGGTCTTTTTCACTGGTTTCAACATAAATCGTTATCGTTTTTCTTCGCTGCTTTGTTTGCTGCTATGCCCCTACGCCTCTTGCCTCGGAGCCGAAGTTGTATAAGTTGGAATTTTTGCCACAAAGTTAGTAATATTAACCGCTTTAGCCAATAATTTTTCCCTTTTTTATCGCCCGCTTTTATCTTTTTTGCGCCCGGCATCATTTATTTCGGCTTTTTTAGCTAATTTTGGATTCGATTTGGCCGCTGCGGCAGGGCGATGCCGGGCTTTCCGCGCATCGTTTTCACCTCCCGGCATAGCCGCACGGACGGATCTTTCATTTCAGTTTTTTTGACTTTCTTATGCGCATTTCCCTATGTATGGCCTCCGCGGCATTTTTGGCTGCCGCCCTTACGGCCTGCTCCGACCCTTCGTTTACCGTCAAAGGCACCGTAGCCGATGCCGACGGACGCACCATCACCCTTGAAAAAGCCGATCATGCAGGCCAATGGGTGGCTATCGATTCCGCTTCGCTCAATGCGAAAGGCGCTTTCTCTTTCAGCCACATAGCTCCGGCCGACCCCGAAATCTACCGTCTGCGCATGGGTGGCACCGACAATTACATCTACTTCCCCGTAGATTCCGTAGAGACCATCACCATCCAGGCCTCCGCACCCCGCTTCGCCACCGATTTCTCTGTGGCCGGATCCCCGCAGGCAGAAGCCATGGCCCGGTTCGAGAAGGAGCTGCTCAAGGCAGCCCCGGCTCTGTCGGACCCTGACTCGGCCCGCAATTTCAAGCGCCACGTATTCACGACATACCTTCAGGAGGGGAAGGGCTCGGTGCTGAGCTACTATATCCTTACAAAGACCGTCGGGGGCGAACCGCTGTTTAAAGTTCCCGACGACGCTTCTTATTTCGCCGCCGTAGCCACGGCATTCCGGGAATACCGCCCCGATGACCCCCGCCTCCCGCTGCTTACGGCCACTGCCACTTCAGCCCGGCAGAAAGGGAAAGCGGCTGCCGGACACCGCAAAGTGGTGCAGGCTTCCGAAATCAGCTACATCGACATCAATCTCCCCTCTGTCGACGGCAAGGAGCGGCGTCTGTCTGACATTGCCGGAAAAGGTGAACCCACTCTGCTCGTATTCTCCGATCTATCCGATCCGGCCACTCCCTCGCTCAACGCCGAGCTCCGCAAGCTGCAGGGAGTGAGAATCTACAACGTGGGACTCGACGACGACCAGCTCACCTGGCGCAACGCCGCCACCAATCTCCCCTGGACATGCGTATTCGCATCCGACTCCGATACCCCGGGACTCATCGGCAGCTACCAGCTGGCCTCTCTCCCGGCTATCTTCATAATCGATGCCGCCGGCAATCTCAATGCCCGATGCAATTCGATGGCCGACGTGCGACGCAAGCTGCGCTGATACGCGCCCACCCTCATCAGACGCCGCAGGCATAATGCGGGATGATTCTTCACCACACTGCGTGAAGCATCATCCCGCATTCCGTTTTTCTAAAAACCATGTTTAAGAACATATAAATATTTTTAACCATCCGCCGCGCCAAGATGTTATAATTCCGAAGATCGGCCTAAGGCTCCACCCTCAATCCCACAACAGGCGAAGCATTCCGACCGACCTCCGCAGTCAGTCGGCCCACTACCGCTCCATCTGCTTCCCCCGCTCCTCCTTAACCTGAATCTAAACTTTAAAGCTATGAACAGAATTTTCCGTTTATCCGCCCTGGCTCTTACCGCCCTCCTCTGCAGCCAGGCATTCGGCCAGACAGCCGCTTCAACCACTGTCAAAGACCACCGCACCAATCCCGACGTATTCTTCCTTGAAGAGGGAGATGCCCCCAATAGCCTTTACATCCTCCCCGGACCTCCTTCGGTGGAATCCGTGCAGTTCATGTACGACAAGTCGCGCTACGACTGGGGTAAATCCATCCGCAACACCGAACGCGGCGAGCAGGCATTCAAGGATGCCCGCGTAGAGGGGCAGAACCTCCCCGACGCATTCTCCGAAGCCTTCGGAGTGCTGATCAGCGAAGACAATACGCCCGAAATCTATAAGCTGATCGTAGGGATGCGCGAAGATGCCGGCGACCTGGCCACCCGCGAAGCCAAAAACTACTACAACCGCACCCGCCCCTACGCATTCTTCGAAGAAGACACCTGCAATCCCGAACAGCAGGCCGAGCTTTCCACCAATGGGTCATACCCCTCCGGCCACACTTCCATCGGATGGGCCACGGCTCTGGTGCTGACCGAACTTAACCCCGACCGACAGGATGAAATCCTGGAACGCGGATACCAGATGGGTGAATCACGCGTGATCTGCGGATATCACTTCCAGAGCGATGTGGATGCCGGACGCATCACCGGCTCCGGTATCGTCGCCCGACTCCACGCCGACCCCGGATTCAACGCTCAGCTTGAGAAAGCCAAGAAGGAATTCGCACAGCTTAAGAAAGACGGAAAAGTAAAACCCGGCAAACGCCCGCTCCCGGTACACGCCGACCAGAAATGACCTGCCTCACTGAATAATTCTGACCCGCGGCGCTCACGGCACTCCCTCCCCCTCTCTCCTCTCCGCAACGCCGCGGAGTCTGCCAATCCCTTCATTCCATATAGCCTTAAAGGCCTCTACCTTAAACCTATACCCTGACCCTTAATTCTGACCGCTATGAAAAAGTTGTACGCATTAGGACTGGCGCTTATCGCCACTGCATCCTCAATGAATATCAATGCCCAGGAAGCCTCGGGCGAAACAAAAACCAAGTTTGAAATCAATCCCACCGGCCGTATCCTCCTCGACGGAGCAGGCCTGATATCGCCGCAGAGCGAACTGTTCAAGGGGGGCGTAGCCATCCCGGATGTGCGCCTGGGCGTGAAAATGAAATACGGCAAATGGGATGCCAAAATCGATGTAGGCTTCGCCTATGGCAAAGTCGGACTCAAGGACCTCTACATCGGATATACCTTCAATCCGGAAAACAAGCTGCAGATCGGTTCGTTTATCCATCAGTTCGGCCTCCAGAGCGCCACTTCAAGCTCAATGAAGCCTACAATGGAGGAGCCTATAAGCAACACCGTATTCAACGATTCCCGTCAGCTCGGAATCCAGTATGAATACAACGGCCCGAAATTCCTGGCCACCGCCAGCCTCCATGCCGAACCCTCCTCTACCACTTACCTGCTCACTCCCAACCAGTTTACACACGAAGGCTACGGCATCCGCTCCCGCCTCGTATACCGCCCCTGGCACGAGCCGGGCAAGATGCTTCAGGTAGGCATCTCGGGCGCATTCGCCACTCCTACCCGCAACGGTGATCCCGACACCCACGACCTCTTCACCTTCAAATCCAACTTCCCGGTACGCGTCACTCAGGTCACTGCCGTCGATGCCGAGGTAGATCAGTCGAAGAATCTCTTCAAGCTCTCCCCCGAACTTCTCGCCTCCTATGGCCCCGTAGCTCTTGAATCACAGTATTTCTGGCTCAACGTCAACCGCCGCAACGGTCAGAAGGCATTCGTAGGACAAGGTGCTTACGTCACTCTCAGAGGTCTCCTGCTCGGTCAGAACTACACCTACGACTCCTGGGGAGGCGGCATCGCCACTCCGGCACCGAAGAGTCTCGAGCTGGTGTTTGACTACAACTACACCACCCTCACCGACCGCAACTGCGGCATCTACGGCGGACGCCTCAACGACTTCTCGGCTACTCTCAACTACTATATCAACAAATACGTAATTGCCCGTCTGCACTACTCCTACACCCATACATGGGATGGCCCGCAGGCCGGTCCGATCTCGCTGAATGCCATTATGGCCCGTCTGCAGATTATCTTCTGATGAGGCCGGCTCCGGTTGCGGCGCCCCTGCCGGCGGACTCATGACGCAGTGCCGCCCGCCAACGCCCCCCGCACAGCCACACACACCGACTGAGAATCTGATTTTACGACCGTTAATTGGTATTGACACAAAAAAAAGCTAACTTTGCGGATTAATTCGCAAAGTTAGCTTTTTAACTATATGGAAATAGAAAAGATAATAGCCGCCGGTGTGGCAGATGCCGTCAAGGCGCTTTACGGCGCCGATGTGCAGCCCGACACCGTGCAGGTAGACCGCACGAAGAAGGAATTCGAAGGACACCTCACCGTAGTGGTGTTCCCATATCTCAAGGCATCCCGTAAGAAGCCCGAAGATACCGCCGCCGAAATCGGCGAGTGGCTCACCGCCAATCTCGACGCTGTAGAGAAATTCAACGCCGTAAAGGGATTCCTCAACCTCTCGATAGCACCCGCTTTCTGGCTCCGCCGGCTGCACGACATCGCCGCCGACCCCGACTTCGGCATCACGGCTCCCACTGCCGACTCGCAGCTCGTAATGGTGGAATACTCCTCGCCCAACACCAACAAGCCTCTGCATCTGGGTCACGTGCGCAACAATCTGCTCGGCTACTCCCTCTCACGCATACTCGAAGCCAACGGCTACCGCGTCGTGAAGACCAACATCGTCAACGACCGTGGCATACATATCTGCAAGTCGATGCTCGCATGGCTAAAATGGGGCAACGGCATCACCCCCGAAAAGGCCGGAAAGAAAGGCGACCACCTTATCGGCGACTTCTACGTGGAGTTCGACCGCCACTATAAGGCCGAGCTCAAGGAGCTGCAGGAGAAGGGGATGACTGAAGAGGAGGCCGAGGCCGCATCGCCTCTGATGCAGGAAGCACGCGAGATGCTCCGCCGCTGGGAAGCCGGCGATGAGGAAGTGCGCTCGCTGTGGAAGATGATGAACGAATGGGTATACGCCGGATTCGATGAGACCTACCGCCGCATGGGGGTGGACTTCGACAAAATCTATTACGAATCGGATACATATCTGGAAGGCAAGGACCTCGTGCTCGGCGGCCTTGAAAAGGGGATAATGTACCGCAAGGAGGACGGCTCCGTATGGGCCGACCTTACCCCCGACGGACTCGACCACAAGCTGCTGCTCCGCAAGGACGGCACTTCCGTCTACATGACCCAGGACATAGGCACCGCCAAACTCCGCTACCAGGACTATCCGATCGACAAGATGGTATACGTCGTGGGCAACGAGCAGAACTACCACTTCCAGGTGCTCGCACTGCTGCTCGACAAGCTCGGATTCAAATGGGGCAAGGACCTCACCCACTTCTCCTACGGCATGGTGGAGCTTCCCGAAGGTAAGATGAAATCACGCGAAGGCACCGTAGTGGATGCCGACGACCTGATGGACACCATGATCGCCGACGCCCGCGACACCTCGTCGGAGCGCTTCGCCGACATGCCCGCCGATGAGGCCGACGAGATCGCCCGCATCGTGGGTATGGGCGCACTTAAGTACTTCCTGCTCAAGGTCGACCCGAAGAAGAACATGCTCTTCAACCCCAAGGAATCAATCGACTTCAACGGCAACACAGGCCCCTTCCTGCAGTACACCTACGCCCGCATCCGCTCCATCTGCCGCAAGGCAGGCGACGAACTGGCTTCCTGCTCTTACGCCGAGGCTGTGCCCAATGAGAAGGAGCAGGCACTGATCCAGAAGATTGCCGATTTCCCCGAGACCGTAGCCGCTGCCGGACGCACATACTCCCCCGCCCTGATAGCCAAATACTGCTACGAACTGGCCAAGGAATACAACCAGTTCTACCACGACTATCAGATACTGCGCGAAGAGGATGCCGCCACACGCTGCCTGCGCCTCAACCTTTCGGCCATCACTGCCCGCACGCTTCGCCAGGGTGTGGCGCTGCTCGGCATCGAGATGCCGGAGCGCATGTAAACCCACCGGCTGAGACTGCAACATTTCAGCCCCTCACCCCCATCCGGAGGGTGAAAATACTGAAATATTGCAAATATTGAGTATCATCAACAGATTTTTGGCAACTTTGCCTTCGAGTTTGTTATGATTATGTATAGGCGGCTCTCCGGGCGGGCTTCCGGCATGGCTATCAATCCGGATTACATTCAGCCATGCGGCGGATACCCGTCCGGGGGAGCAGCCACAAAGCAATCGTTTCAGACACGCCATTCGGGCATCACGACGCCCTCGCGCCACGGCCTCGCCGCCGCGTATGCCTGATCCTAACATACGATAATCAAGTTAAATCTCAACTCATATGGATTACAACCAGTTTCAACAGACACCTCCCCCCTATTCCGGCGGGAACAACTCAGTGAGTCTGGCCACTCAGGTCAACACTGTGCTGCGCAAGGTATATGTGCGCATGTTTATCGGCCTGCTGATTTCTGCATTCTGCGCCCTTGGCGTAGCCTCGTCGCAGGCAGCCATGGCCTTCTTCTTCGGCAATCAGATCGTATTCTGGGGTATGCTGATCGCTATGTTCGTCATGGCATGGGTGCTCCCCTCCCGATATATGCGCATGAGCCAGGGCGCCGTGCTGCTCTGCTTCTGCATATTCTCGGCAATGATGGGCACATGGCTCGCGCCGATTTTCTTTGTATATAAGCTCGGCACCATCGTATACACCCTCTTCATCACGGCCGGCACGTTCGGCGCCATGTCGGTATACGGGTATTTCACCAAGCGCGACCTCTCGAAGATGGGTTCATACCTCACGATGGCGCTCTTCGGCCTGATTATCCTGATGGTGGTAAATATCTTTGCCCATAGCTCCACTATCGAGTGGATCGTATCTATCGTCGGTGTGCTCCTTTTCGTAGGGCTCACGGCATGGGATACCCAGATGGTGAAGCGCATCGCCCAGGCCAATCTCGACCCCGCAGTAAGCGACAAGCTTGCCACTATCGGCGCCATGAACCTCTATCTCGACTTCATCAACCTCTTCATCTTCCTGCTCCGCATCTTCGGAGGCTCTCGCGACTGAAGATCAATGCGACTGAAGATTCAAGAGAGTCCGCACCTTACAATGACAGCGCGGCTGACACCCGGATTCCGGGTATCAGCCGCGCTGATTTTACGATTAAACTACGGGCGGCCGTCCTGAGCCGGCCGTATTCCGGGGCGGGTACCCCGCCTCCGTCGGCAGAGGCGCTCATTAGAGCGCCCTACGCTCCTCCGGAGCTATTCTGACGCTCAGATCAGCGAGCGCAGCTGAAGCAGCACCATCGTCATTCCGATGGCATACACCAGCCATATGCCGGCCTGCTCCATCCACTTCCCTTTCCGGCGTCGCTTTTCCTCCCTTTTCGTGTCGCACTGCGGGTTGGGACAGGATTTTTTTTCGGTGCGGATAAATGTGATGCTCATGACGTTGAATGTTTTGATAAAGAATAGGACTCAAAAAAAAGTATACATCTTGCGTTGAATGCCGTCGAAGCTTGTTCTGGCGGCCATAAGCCGGTCTCTTCCGGCTCTGATTTACGACTGCAAAGTTAAAGGGATGTACTGCCAAGGCTTTGCAGTACATCCCTAAAATTCGTTAAATCCCGCAGATTTCTACCTCTGAGGTGAAGTGGAGAATATCTCGTGCCCGTGCAGGAGTGCATCCTTCCATCCGGTCAGCAGATGCCACAGGCAGATGGCAAAGGGGGTGCCCGTGGCACGCGACGTGCGCCGCGCCTTGAGCAGCAGCCGCAGCGGGGCGGTCAGCGGGTGAGTGCGGTGCAGCACCGCTCCCTGGGCACGCAGCACTCCGGGGCGTGCGGCAGAGCGTATGCCGGTCGTGGCTCCGTGATGCACGCAGAGTTTCAGCGGGATGAAGCGTCCGCGCAGTCCGGCGCGAAGCATGTCATCGAGCAGGAGGTCTTCCTCTCCGCTGGCGTAGCGCTCGCATCCCACTCCGAAGCGCTCATTGTAGCGTATGCCATGTCTGAGCAGACTTGCGCGGCGCAACGCGAATTCGGGAGCGGTAGGGAAATACCCTTTGGCCGGACGGGCCATATCGAAAGTTTCGGAAGGATAGGGTTTCTCCGTCGTGCCATCGGCTATGACGTGCATGAATGCGGCGAAGTCCAGGTCGGGTTCATCATCGAATGCCGCTATCACGTCAAGCAGCGATGCGGAGGTATAGTCGAGGTCGTCGTCGGCTATCAGTCCGTAGGGGGAGGTCCAGCGGGAGAGGAGCAGGTTGCGGTTGCGTGCCACTCCGCGGCTGCGTTCAAACGCCACATCCACATCACTGCGCCGCAGAGCGGCGGGCAATGCCGGAGGCTCTCCTTCGGGTATCTGGCAGCTTACCAGGTATTCCACCACCCCTTCGAGCGCGGGGAGCTTCATCGTCGCCACACGGGCGAGTCCCTCGGCTCCGAATGTGGCTATCATCACCTGAAGCTTCGCCATACCGTCAGCCGCGCGAAAATTTGGCACATTTGGGCGAATAGGCAAGCGTCACCACATGCCCTTCGCTGAGATAGCTGAACAGCTCCATATCGGCCGACGGGCGCCCGTCGGGGAAGTGGATACGGGCAGTGCCGTAGCGTGGACTGCGCACCATCGGATTGCCGCATATCTCGGGCATCGCGCATATCTGCAGATGCGTGCGGAAGTCGAGTCCGGGAGTGAGGGCAGCCTTATACAGGGCCTCCTTGATGGTCCAGGCCAACACATTGGCCATGACGCGGGCCTCTTCCTCCGGCATCGGGGCATGGTGGGCGTCGCCCTGACAGAGGGAGACGGCATAGCCGGCGGTAAGCGAGAGCTCTTCGGGAGTCATCACCCGGTCGGCCACGCGCAGTGTCTGCGCCCGGTCGGCCGGCTCGCAGTCTATCCCCATTGCGGTGCGGGGGGCAAACTCCAGCAGGTCGGCCTCCGGAGTGCGCGGCAGCATGGCTATCACCATGAAGTGGCGCGTATGGCTCACCGAGATGCGTTGCCGCACATCGGCAAGCAGCGGCGCGCCGGATTCGGCATGCTCTATCTCGCGGTAGCGGTCGCCGCCATTCTCGCCAAACACCTGGAGGGCCATCACCTTCCAGAGTGCGGCCGATTTATCCTCACCGCCACATATTTCCTCCACCTGGATTCCGGCTGATGTGGCGTGTCGCCAGAATATGAATTCAGTCTCCATTCTCTTGTTGATTAGAGGTGTGTTCTACGGTCACTTTCACCTTCGTGATGCGGTGTTTTTCAAGCTTAAGGGCCTGCAGGGCCAGGGGGCCGCGATGCAGCACCTCGCGCGATTCGGGGAAATCCCCTTTTATTTCGAGCATCAGCCCGGCCAGGGTTTCTGCATCGCCCACATCGCCGAGGTCGTCTTCTTCGATATCGAGCACCCGGCAGAGGTCGCCTATCGATATTTTGCCGTCCATGATGTATGTGCCGGGTGCCACACGTGTGTACATCGTGGCCGTATCGTCATATTCATCATCGATCTCTCCTACGATTTCCTCGATTATGTCCTCCAGGGCCACTATCCCCTGCGTGCAGCCGTATTCATCGATCACGATGGCCATGTGTATCCGGCGTTTGCGGAAGTCTTCGAGCAGGTCGTCGATCTTGCGGCTTTCTGGCACGAAGAATGCCTCGCGTATGAGCGATTGCCAGCGGAACGAGTTGTCGCGGTTGCCGATATAGGGGAGCAGGTCTTTGGAGTAGAGTATGCCGCGGATCGTATCCTGCGACGTGTCGTATACCGGGATACGCGAATATCCGGATTCGAGTATCACCTTTATCACATTGTCCCATGTCTCGTGGTATTCCACATCGGTCACGTCCACGCGTGAAATCATGATTTCCGACACCTCCTTTTCGCCGAAGTTGAGTATCCCTTCGAGCATATCCTTCTCCTGCCCCTCTTTGATGTCGGAGATTGAGAGGGCCTTTTCGAGCACATCGGTCGAGATGTCTTCCTGCTGTTTGGTGACTACACGGTTGATTATGGCCGACGATTTCACCATCAGCCTCGCCAGCGGCGAGAATATGCGGCATAACGCGCCAAGGCCGCCTGTGGCGGCGAGCACCCACTTCATTGTGTTGCTGCGGGCCACGAGTTTCGGGAAGATCTCGCCGCAGAGCAGCAGCAGGAAGGTAAGGAATACGGTCTGCAGCAGGAAGTTGAGCAGTTCGGAGTTGAAGGTGACGGCCTGGTTGATGGCGAAAGTGAGCAGCACCACCATGGTGATGTTGACCAGGTTGTTGGAGATCAGTATCGTGGCAAGCAGGCGTTCGGAGTCATTCACGAGTCCGAGTGCGCGCCGGGCCACGGGAGTGTCGGATTCTTCAAGTTCGGTAATCTGGGCGCGCGTGAGGCCGAAATAGGCTATTTCGCTGCCCGACACGAAAGCCGAGACCATAAGGCAGACTGCGGCAATGGCCACGATGATGATCCAGCTGCCCCAGTTGTCGGGGGCATGAAACTCTATGGCCCGGACCGCCATAAGCGTCAATAGTGTCGCCGGCGATCCGGAGAATGTTGGTAAAGGGTCTGTGTCCAAAATAAATACAAGTTGCCTGCCCCTGTTTGCCCGTGGTGGCAAATCCGGTCTGAGCGGGGGGCAGAGTTATCAGCTGCAAATTTAGTTATTATTGTCGAATTACGCAAATTACCCCTCTTTGCCGATGCGCTGCCGGGCGGCTGCGGCATTGCGGCGCGACTCTTCGGGGGAGATGGAGCGTGTCACTTCCACCACTTCCCCTTTCTTTACGTACCACAGGTATCCGCGCACACTGCGGTAGCATCCCATGGCGCGCATCCAGCCGATATATTCACCTACCTGACGGTGATGTTCGCTCTTGTTGGCATCGTCGCCGAATTTATAGTCTACCACCACTGCATCACCCTCGGGGCTTACCATCACCCTGTCGGGACGCTTCATCTTCAGGCCGCGCTGCAGCATGGGGCGCTCGTTGAGCACCTTGCTCGAACCGTCAAACCATCCGCGTTCCCTTACGCTCTCGAGCGCTTCGGCCAGTTCTCCTTCGTAGCGGCGCATCACCTTGCGTGTGATTACTCCCCGGCCACGCAGCCGCTCGAGGGCACGGTGCAGGTCAGTCTCTTTCTCCACGAGTTCGAGCACCGCGTGTTTGAGGCTTCCTTCGGAGCGAGGGTCGATTCTGTCCTCATCGGCCACATCCGATATGTAGGGGGTCGTGTCGGGGTGGAATTTAAGTATCTCGCGGTCGGAATTTACGTAATAGCGCTTTATCTCGCGTTGCTCGCCCGCATCTCCTTTCTTTTTGCGTGAGTTCGCGAGAGCCCGGGGCACATCGGCCAGGGGGGCGCCGTAGCGGAAGCTCCACACATCCGGGCCATGTGTGATGTCGCCTTCTGCCGGAAGCATCTCCGATTCTGCAATCTCGCCGTGGGGCGGAGCCGGGCGGGCGGCAATACCGGCTATGCTTTCATCTGCATCGCGGCATATCTCATAGAGATGATGACGCAGGCGGGAGGTGTTGCGCTTGTCCGAAAGCAGTGTCGGCTCCACAATCCGCCCTTCGGGCACCTCGGCACCCTGCGGCAGGGTATCGGCCTTGAAGGGGGCCTGCAGGAAGAGGTACATCTCGCTTACGGCACGCGTCATGGCTACGTAGGACTTGTTGATCTGGTCGACCTGTGCGTTATGCCGCTCTGTGGCGAATATGTCGTTCCATGGCGTGTCGGCTGCCTGCTCGGCATTAAGGGTCACCGGCATACGCCGGGGCAACATCGAGGCATACGGGAGGTCGCCGGGCACATCGACCCAGAGTGTCTCTTTCCCGGGTTCAAGACTGATGTCTATATCCGGCAGTATCACGCATTCGAATTCCAGCCCCTTGGATTTGTGGATTGTCATTACGTTGATGGCATCCGTGTCTTCGGGAGAGTTGATTGATATGTTGTGGCCCGACGTATCCCACCACCTCAGCATTGAGCCGATGTCGGTGGGATTTGATTCGCAATAATCGAGCAATGCATCCTGGAAAGCGGCAAGGAACGGGGCTTCGAGGCGGCGCTGCTCTTCGGTGGTGAAAAGCTCTGCGAGCGCTTCGGTGAGCGATGGCAGCGTGATGGCCTGCATCCCGGCGATCATGTCGTCGATAAGGGTATCGGAAAGCCCTTCGGCCAGGAATTTATCCAGTCTTTCGGGCAGGGGCATGTCGGGATATCGGGCCGTGAAGAATCTGAAGTTGTGGCCCAGGTCGTTCCAGTTGACGGTGGATGGCCGCTCTCCTGTAGTCTCGCCGGATGGTGCGGGGCGATGTCCTTCGACACTTCGCTGGATGAGCCGGAAGCATTCCACCACTGAATTTACGGCCCCCGAGGTGTCGAGTGTCAGCGAATCCTCGCTCACGAATTCGAGCGGCGCGTCGTCGGGGCCGAGTGTGCGGTTATATTCCATCAGCCCGGCTATCACCTCCTTGCCGGCGGCGCGGGTGTTGACGAGCACAGCGATTTCCTTCTGCCTGTAGCCGCGCCGCAAAAGGGAGGTGATCAGCTTTCCTATGCGTTCCACGATGCGTGGAGGCACTTTGCCACCGTTATTGTCGGCCGGAGAGGACGACGCATCGTCAGCATCTTCCGAAAGATCAGGAGCCACGAGAGCCCGGTCGTAGAAATTCACTTCCACATACCCTTCCTCGGCCTCCTTGCTGCGTGGCAGCTGCACCGTATTGGCATAGAGCGAGGCTATCCGCTCGCTGAGCCGTGTGGAGAGAAGGCGGAAGAGGAGATTGTTGAATTTCACCACTCTCCTTCGGCTGCGCCAGTTGGAGTTTTCGGCCACTGAGAATCCGCGTTCCTCAAGTCCGGGGAATGTGGATGGCACGATTTCGGTGATCAGTGTCGGCTCGGCGCTGCGGAAGCGGTAGATGCTCTGTTTGGCATCGCCGATTATAAGGTTGTCGTGGCCATGCGATTCGCTTTCGCGCAGCAGGGGGAGGAAGTTTTCCCACTGCAGCAGCGATGTGTCCTGGAATTCATCCACCAGAAAGTGGTTGAGGCGTGTGCCGAGGCGCTCATAGATGAATGGCACGTCATCATCGGCAATGATGCGGTGTATCATGGAGTTGGTGTCGGCCAGCTTCATGGCATCGTTGTCGGTCAGGAAGTTGTTGATACGCTCGCGCATTGTCTCCATCAGGGCCACTGAGGGGAGCTCTTTTTCGAAGATGTGCCAGCACTTAAGTTCCTTGCTGTCGATAAATTCCCGCCATTGCGTGTAGGCATCGGCGAGTGCTTCGTATACGGGGCGCAGGTACTCCATTTCCCTCTTTAGGGCTGCTGTCAGTCCGCTCCCTGTGTGACTTGCGGCTATTTTCAGTTTCAGTGAGTCGTCAAGCGGATTGGCATCGGGGCTGAGCACTGCATTGAGGAATTTCAGGGTGCTCTTTTTGCCGGGCAATATGGCCTCAAGGTCGCCATGGGCGGAGTATTTTTCCTTCATTTCGGCAGCCGCGCCTACGAGCGGGGCGAAAAGTGCTATGGCGCGTTGCTCCATCATGTCGTTGATCTGCCCGGCGGCCTGACGCAGTGTCATGCCGCTTGCCAGAAACTCGTCGATGGCCCCCACTTCCTGTTCGAGTTCGGGCTTTTCAAGATTCTCCCCGATTTTGCAGAGCATACCGAACACACCCCCTGCGCCACGCGATGATTCGCGCCGCTGGAAGAGATTCCAGTTGCTTTCACCTTTTGAGTTGGAGGTGTCGATAAGGGAGCTTATCCAGTGCCGCACATCCGGTTCGGCCGTGCCATGGGCTATGTCTTCAACCAGTCCGAAGGCCGCCAGGCGGGAGAGGTATTTGAAGTCGATTACCACCTGATAGGCATCCGGCAGTTCGGACTCGTAGGCGAATGTGCGGAGTATGTTCTGGAAGAAGGCATCGATAGTGGAGATATTGAAGTCGGAGTATTCGTAAAGCAACTGATGGAGCGCCTCGCGGCAGGCTTCGCTTACTTCGGTGGCCGATGCGGCGTATTCCTGCATGAAGTCGGCCATATAGTCAGGTTGCTGTCCGGATGCGGGTGGGTATGCGAGCTGATAGAGCTTGCTTATTATGCGCTCTTTCATCTCGTTGGTGGCCTTGTTGGTGAAGGTGACAGCGAGTATGTGCTGCACCGAGTCGGCAAGTTCGGGTTTGGTGCGCAGGCGGCGGGCGGCCGCTCCCTGGTCTTTGATTGATATCAGCAGGCCGATGTATCGGCGTGTGAGGGTGTAGGTCTTGCCAGAGCCGGCTGAGGCGCGTTGTAATGTCAACATGATGCCGTCGTAGTAGGAATAATTAAGAAAAATAGGATTGTGTCGGTGATAATGGAGCGGATGCGTCGGGAGCGATGCGGGGTGACGGAAGGGACGCGGTATGCGCCTGAGGGGCGCTTCGGAGGGGGAAGCGGCGCGCTACGGTGCCGGGGGGTGAACCGGCAGCCGTAAGGCGGGGACCGGTCATCCCCCCTTGACCTTATACCCCATGGAGCGCAGCATGTCGGCAGCCTGCTGCCGGCGGTCGCCCTGAAGCAGGATTTCGCCACCGCGGGCCGACCCTCCGCACCCGATCCTCTGCTTGAGCGTACGGGCTGTGGCGAGCGCTTCCGAGTCGTCGGCGGCATCAAATCCATCGATTATGGTGGCCGGCTTGCCGGCACGCCCCTTTTTCTCGTAGAAGATTCGCAATGTGCGCGCTGATGCGGCAGCGCCGCCCCCGGCAGATGAAGCTGCGGAGGCGGCGGTATCTGATGCATCTGCGGCTGAATCCGCACCCTCGCCGGGCGAAAGGCTACCTTTCAGTGCCGACAGGGCGTCTTTCCAGTCGTGAGTCATGACGCGGCGGATTATTTACCCAGTGAGTCTGCGGGTTTGAATTTGCAGGTCTTGCGGGCCGCGATGGTGATTTTCTCTTTGGTGCGGGGGTTGATACCCTCACGCTCGGGCTTCTCTACCATGGAGAATGTGCCGAAGCCGAGGAGCTGCACCTTGTCGTCGTTGACCAGAGCCTGGGCAATTGATTCGAGCACTGCGTCGACAGCGGCTTTGGCATCGACTTTGTTGAGGTTGGCCTTGGCTGCTACCTCGTTGATAAGATCTGTCTTGTTCATAATGATATTATATGTTACTCAATGTCGTTTTAATGGTCCGGCGGCGATACTGCGTATGCAATTCCGCCATCCCGGCTATCTGCGCGCCCCTCGGGAACAGTCCGCACAGAGGAGGCGGACTATGCCCGCTTCCCTTTACGGCTCCCTTGTGGGCTATAATTATAACCCCCGAAGAGCCATAATGGTTACGCCTCATCACGACCTTAAGGGATAATGAAAAGCAAAATTAGCCATAAATATCACATTTACAAACTAATTTGCGAATTTTCTCAATTTTTTAGGGTTGCATCCCCGAATTTTCTCTCCATCGGCCTCTTATTACCCCAATTCAGTGCGTATTCCGGCCAATTCCGGCCCCCCGCACCAACGCGCCTGCCGTGCGAAGCCATTACGCCGGGCCTCCCTTCAGTCAGCCGGGCGCATCGAGGGTGTGCCCTCACGATGCGCCCGGCATATGTCACCCTTTAGGGTGATCCTTTTTTACCCTTATTTTTGTGCCAATGGGATTTTTTTCAATTTCACTCACCACCATACCGCAGCTTTTTATTAATTTTGCAACTTAAATCCTCCAAGTCGCAAGCGACTTTACACAGCCACTTACGGCCTGAGCCTTGCCGCCATACTGTTTTTAACATTTGTTTGCATAAGGTTCTGACACAGAGGTACTGACATATTCAAAATCCTGTTGAAATGGCTTACAATACATTTGGAGGCGGAGTGAGCGGATGGTTTCGCTCCATACCACCCGTCACCCGCAATCTTATCATCATCAATCTCCTCATATGGATCGTAGAGGCAGTAAGCGGATCCTTCGGCTACAGGCTGGTCGATCTGCTCGGGCTTCACTTTTTCTGGAGCTTCTCGGATTCCGACTTCAATCCGGCCCAGCTGGTGACGTATATGTTCCTGCACGACCAGCATACGTTCATGCACGTGCTCTTCAACATGTTTACGCTCTACATGTTTGGGCGCATCATCGAGCAGACGTGGGGATCGAAGCGGTTTCTGTTCTATTATTTCGTATGTGGCATCGGGGCCGCTCTTGTGCAGGAGGGGGCCTGGGCGCTGACCTGGAAACATGAGTTTGTAGATGCGATTGTGAATAAGACCGGGCTTGCGTCAGATACTGTAAGGAATTACCTTGCCACGCGCCCCGACCAGTTTGCCTCGCTGATGGACAGTTTCCGCAACGCTCTTGTCACGATAGGAGCTTCGGGGGCCGTGTTCGGCATCCTTCTGGCCTTCGCGTTCCTTTTCCCCGACATTCCGCTGTATCTTTTCTTTATTCCGGTGCCGATCAAGGCCAAGTATATGGTGGCCGGATACGCGGTGGTGGAGTTTTTCCTCGGTGTCAGCGGCAACGGTGGCACTGTGGCTCATTTCGCGCATCTCGGCGGCATGATTTTCGGCCTCATCCTGCTGCTGTTATGGCGGCACCAGAACGGTGGCCGACGCAATCCATTCATGAAACAGTTCTGACCCTCTCCCGTATATTCATATGATTCTCGTATCTCCAATACTGCGTATCATCGGGGCGGTGGCCTCGATAATACTTTATATCGTCACGGCCATCTCATGCTACGGCGGCACGATTCCGCCTGAGGTCACTCCTCTGGGTTCGGTACTGGCCATCGGTATGCCGGTGCTGCTCACGGCATCGGCCATTGTGACGCTGGCATGGTTCTGCTTCGGCCGATGGATGATCGGCTCGCTCGGCGTGGTGATGTTTCTGGCATGTGCCGGACCGATCAAGATGTGGTTTCCGCTCGGCTCGGAGCAGGATCCCGCTCCGGGCAACCCCACCTTTACCATAATGACCTGGAATATCCTGCATGGCGATGACCTGGGCGACCCCACCAACGAAGGATCGCGCACCATGGAGGAGATTCTGAAATATGACCCCGATATCGTATGCATGCAGGAGATGACCGGATTCACCAAGAAGGATCTGCGGCATTTCTCGCAGGCCACTGTCGACAGTGTGCTCGCCCGCTACCCCTATCAGCTCGGAGTAGGCACTACGTATGATATCTGCATTCTGTCGAAATACCCGCTCCGCCATATCTATTTCGGAAGCGTCAACAGCTTTATCCTTGCCGAGTACTGCACCGTAAAGATCGGCGGTCGCGAAATAGCCCTGGCAAATATACATCTTCCCTCTTTCGCTCTTGATGAAAATGAAAAGACCATCTTCTCCCCCAGCGGAGGGAAATCGGAGAAGGAGAATCTCAGCAAGCGGATATTCCACAAGCTGCAGCACGCATTCCCGATCCGCGCCCAGGCTGCCGAGAAGGTGGTACGCGGATTCGACCGTCTGGCGATGCCGGTCGTGGTGGTAGGCGATTTCAACGATGTGCCTGCTTCCTGGACCTACCGCATGTTTCTTAAGGCCGGATTTAAGGATGCCTATTGCGCCACCAATTTCTTCCCGACCTACACGTTCTATCCCCACCTCTTCTACTTCCATCTCGACCAGGTGATGTACCGCGGCAACATCCGCCCTCTGTCGGTCGACCGCCTCAACATCCGCACCTCCGACCACATGCCCCTCCTCTCCACCTTCGAGATCCTCCCCAACTATTAATCCCCGCTCCCCGCTCCCCGCTTCAGCGGCCCCCGCGCGAAGCCGAGCCTCGTAGTCCTGCAC
>CAMWRH010000004.1 GCA_947176605.1 uncultured Porphyromonadaceae bacterium | reverse complement strand
TCACTTGCCGATGCAGAAGCGGGAGAAGATGGTGTGGAGGAGGGTGTCGGAGGTGATGGCTCCGGTGATGAGGCTGAGGTGGTGGATGGCCTCGCGGAGGTCCTGCGCTACGAGGTCGGCAGGGAGTCCGGCGGTCAGGGCATCGGAGGTGCGGAGCAGGGCATCGGAGGTGGCCCGGAGTTCGTGGTAGTGGCGGAGGTTGGTCACTATCAGTTCGCTTGACGGGTCGTGGTCGGCTGTGACGAAGCGGCGGAGTTCCGCGAGCAGTTTGTCAACCCCTTCGCCTGTGCGGGCGGAGATGTGGTGTGCCGCTCCCGTTTTGCATCCGGTGTCGGTTAGGCCACCGTCGGCTTCGCCCATCCGGTCATTCGGGGAAGCCCCGAGGGAGACGGCGTCAGCCGGAGTGGGGGAGAGGTCGGCTTTGGTAGTGACGGGGATGAGCAGTGTATCGGTCGGCAGGGCCGAGGCGAGGGTGTGCATGCGGGCTGTTTGCGGCGATAGGGGAGAGGTGGGGTCGAGCAGATAGAGCACGATGCGGGCATCGTCGCAACGCCGGATGGCCCGCTCGATACCGATGCGTTCCACCTCATCCGACGTGTCACGCAGTCCGGCCGTATCGATGAAACGGTACAGGATACCGTCGATTTCCACCGTATCCTCGATGATGTCGCGGGTAGTGCCCGGGATATCTGTCACGATGGCCTTCTCCTCCTGCAGCAGATGATTGAGCAGTGTGGATTTCCCGGCATTCGGTGCCCCGGCGATAGCCACCGGCACACCCTCCTTCAGAGCCTGACCGGTGCGGAACGAAGAGGCCAGACGATCGATTTCCGTGCGTGCCGAATCGCAAAGAGAGAGCAGATTGGAGCGGTCGGCAAATTCCACATCTTCTTCCGAAAAATCAAGTTCCAGTTCGAGCAGCGAAGCCAGGTCGATCATCTTCTGCCGGAGCAGGTCAAGGCGTTGGGAGAATACCCCCTTCATCTGGGTTGTGGCCAACCGATGGGCGGCGCGTGAAGAGGCCGCGATAAGGTCGGCCACACCCTCGGCCTGGGCCAGGTCCATCCGACCGTTGATTACGGCCCGCTGGGAAAATTCTCCCGGTTCGGCCATGCGTGCGCCAGCCTCGATGATGCGAGCCAGCACCTCCCGCTGCAGCCATGTGGAGCCATGAATCGAGAACTCTACCGTGGCCTCACCCGTAAAGCTGCGTCCGTGATGGAATACGGTGGCCAGGGCCTCGTCGAGGGTTCCGCCCTGTGCATCAGTGATTTCACCGAAATGGGCAGTATGCGAGGCGGTCCGGGAGAGAAGTCGCCCGCGCCAGATGGCATCGGCGATTTCAAAGGCCTGCGGGCCCGATATGCGGATTACCGCTATTCCTCCGGTCCCGGCCGGAGTGGCTATGGCGGCGATGGTGTCAGTATTCATTAATTAGGAATTAGGAAGGAGGAAATTAGGTTTTAGGCTTTAGGTTTTAGGCCTGAGGTTTAGGTTTTGGGCCTGAGGAATTAGGTTTTAGGCTTTAGGTTTTAGGTTTTAGGCCTGAGGCGTTAGGCTTTGGATTTCAGGCGGGTGGGGGGATTGCGGCGGATCAGCGCGATGTGTCCCACGTGGTGAAGGAGGAATTGGCTTCCACGCGGTTCTCGATATCATCGGGGAGATTATAGAAGAAGTCCAGTCCCGTGAGCCGTTCCACCTCATCGACCGTAGTGACGTAATTGGCCATGTTGCCCGGAGCAGTCATATTAGGATAGATGAAAGCGATGGCACGGGGTTCGCTTACATAGGGGGCGAGCAGCACCTTATAGAACGACGACGGTACCCTCACACCCGAATCACCGATACGCTTCGTATCGGAATCCGCATAAATCGGACCGGCCACGATTACCAGCGCCGAATCGCGTTGCGCCCACAGGCGCTCCTTCTTCTCCAGAGTCTTCCACGCCCCGTTGTTGAGCGCATGTAGCTGGGGAGTCATGTTGGTCATCACGAAACAGTCGTTCATGGCCTCGGGGCTCCATTTCTGGTCGGCAGCCGGGCAGAGGTGACCCTTGTCATAACCCGAATTACGGTAATCATTCGGGGTAGGGGAGCCGGCTACACTCGTATCCGCCCAGAACTTGTCGGAGCGCGACGAGGCACCATCCGTCTCGGAGCGGAGCAATTCCCAACCTACCCAATCGGCAGTGCCGTTCTCCGGATTAAAAGAGAGCGAGAACCCCGTGTAATCCTTGCGGATGGCGCGTGATGCACGGGAGGAATCGGCATAGCGTACAAGTTCAAGATCATTGAAATGTCCGGCAGTGGAAGAGACTTGATTCCCCTGCTGCCGCGACTCAGCAGAGGCGGCGGTCACATCGCGTGAAAAAGGGGAGGTTTGCGAAGAGGATGAATGCGAATGCCTGTAGGCCGATACCGCCACGATAAGCGTGACGACAAGCAGAGCCGTCATGATGAATTTCCAGGTGGAAGAAGAAGACTTCCGTCGGCGCGAGCCGGGACGGGAAGAGCGCGAACGGGAGCGGGAAGAGCGTTGCTGTCTTGCCATAAAAGTGGTAGAGATTGAAAAATGTGTTGTAAAATATATACAAAGGTACGCAATTTCCACGTAAAAATGACTAACTTTGGGCAAAAATATCGGTTCATGCAGCTGCTTCGCGGTTGATACAGACGCGATGCGTATATAATGTATTGACCAGTAGTAAATTGAGCCGGCGCAAGAGACAGGGGCCGCCATGCGCCCGAATATAGAGGCGGCCCATCGGAAAGTAGAACACTTAAATCTTACCGACGATACAGACACAATGAATGTAACCGAACGTTTCCTCCGCTACGTGACATTCGACACGCAGAGCGACGACGAGACCAACATGACCCCCTCCACTCCGGGCCAGATGGAATTTGCCATCTACCTCAAAAACGAACTCGAGAGCATGGGGCTTGAAGACATCACCCTTGATGCCAACGGCTACCTGATGGCCACACTCCCGGCCAACACAGACCGCGAAGTGCCCGTAGTGGGCTTCATAGCGCATCTTGACACAGCCCCCGACATGAGCGGCCGCCACGTCAAGCCGCGCATTGTGGCCGGATACCAGGGTGGCCCGATAGTGCTCAACGAGCAGGAGCAGATAGTGCTATCGCCCGAAGAATTCCCCGAGATGCTCAACTACATCGGTCAGGACCTCATCGTCACCGACGGCACCACACTCCTTGGCGCCGACGACAAGGCCGGCATCGCCGAGATAATATCCGCCGTGGCCTACCTTCAGGCACATCCCGAGATCGAGCACGGTAAAATACGCATCGCCTTCAATCCCGACGAAGAGATCGGCAAGGGTGCCCACAAATTCGACGTAGAGCAATTCGGTGCCGAATTCGGCTACACCATGGACGGCGGTGCCGTAGGCGAACTCGAATTCGAGAACTTCAACGCCGCCTCGGCCCGCATCACCATCAAAGGGCGCAACGTGCATCCCGGCACCGCGAAGCACAAGATGGTCAACTCCATCCGCGTGGCCAACCAGTTTATCCAGATGCTCCCCCGCTGGGAGACACCCGAGCACACCGAGGGTTACGAAGGGTTCTACCACCTTGTCGGCATCAACGGCAGCGTCGAAGAGACCACCCTCAGCTACATCATCCGCGACCACGACCGCGCCCGCTTCGAGAGCCGCAAGCGCGAGATAGAGCACCTGGTGCGCAAGACCAACGAAGAGTATCCCGGCTGCTGCACGGTAGAGATCACCGACCAGTACTACAACATGCGCGAAAAGATAGAGCCCGTGATGCACATCATCTCCCTGGCCGAACAGGCCATGCGCGAGGCCGGCATCGAGCCCCGCGTGCAGCCCATCCGCGGCGGCACGGACGGAGCGCAGCTCTCATTCAAGGGGCTTCCCTGTCCCAACATCTTCGCCGGCGGCGAGAACTTCCATGGCCGCTACGAGTATGTGCCCATACAGTCGATGGAAAAGGCCCGCGAGGTAGTGGTCAACATCTGCCGCCTGCTGGCAGCCTCGAAATGAGCGTCATACCGGCTACAGAGATACAGCGCCTTCTGCTCCCCGGCGCACGTCCGGGGAGCGGCAAAGTCACCGTCATAACAGGGCCGACTGCCAGTGGCAAGTCGGCTCTGGCTATTGACATGGCCCTGCGCCGCGGATTGCACATCATCAACGCCGACAGCCGTCAGGTCTACCACGGGATACCGATAGTGACCGCCATGCCCACGGCCGAAGAGCTTGCCGCCGTGCCGCATCATCTGATCGACTTCCTGCCGCTTGAAGCCTACTACAGCGCCGCCCGCTTCGAAGAGGATGCCCTTCGCGTGGCGCTCGGCGAGATAGAGCGGTGTGGCGAAGCGCTGCTGTGCGGCGGCTCCATGATGTATGTCGACGCATTCTGCCACGGCATCGACCTATTGCCCGAAGTGCCCGACGATATCCGCCGGGCCACCTATGCCGACTGGCGGCGCCACGGCGATGCCTGGGCCCTTGACCAGCTCGCACGCCTTGATCCCGAATACCGCGCCATCGTCGACCCGGCGAACATGAAGCGCGTAGTGCACGCCCTCGAGATCATACGCACCTCCGGCACCACCTTCACCTCCCTGCGCACCGGCACCCGCCGCCACCGCGACTTCGACATCGAACTCATCTGGATCGAGATGCCGCGCGAGCTCCTCTTCAGCCGCATCAACACCCGCGTCGACGCCATGGTGGCCGCCGGACTCGAAGAAGAGGCCAAAAGCGTATACGCCCGGCGCGGCCTCAACTCCCTCAACACCGTAGGCCTCAAAGAGATGTTTGCCTGGTTTGACGGAAGCATGGACCGCGCCACAGCCATCGAACGTATAAAAAAGAACACCCGGGTATACGCCAAAAAGCAGATTACCTGGCATCGCCGCAGGCTCGAAAGCCTGAAAGCAGAGAGCTGACCGTGAACCTCGGGCCCAAAACGCAGAGGTATGGTCAGACCGCGTACTCCGGTAGCGGGAGACGGTCAGAAATCGTAGCCCGCAGAGAAGACCCACCCCTTGTTGCGCCCGCCAAGGCGCGAGTCTGACCAAGGCTTCAGCCATCCGGCCTCGTAATGCACCGCCACCAGATAATGGCCAAGGATGCGGAGACCCGTGCCGAACTTCATGCCGAAGTCAAACTTCGTAGACTTGATGGGCACATAATCAGCCGGATTCGCAGCCGGGTTACTGTATACCGGATAAGAGAAATCGCCATTCACGCTATTCTTCAGCTTAAACTGGCAATAGGGTCCGGCCTCGAGGTCCCAGCGGATGTCGTCGCTCAGATTGAAATGGATCGACACCATCACAGGTACCGTGAAATTATAGCTTCGGTCGCGGCCAAACTGGGTCATATACTGAGCCACCCCGTCGGAGTCATAGCCCGAAGTATTCACATAGGCATACTTGCCGCTGCGCGACTCATAGAAAATGCCCGGCTGAATGGTAAGGTAATTGCGGAAATTGATATTCACCACGGCACCTACATCAACCCCCGTGCCCCAGGAATTGACATTCCACACATCAAACACCTCCTTGTTGAGATTGCGGTTGGTGGTATTCACACCCAGACGCAGCCCCAGGCTAAGGAGCGACTCGGGAGCCGAAGTGTCGAAAAAATCGGCTGCACCCGCCATGGCAGGCGACAGGAGCAGCAAAGGAAGAAGAAATATTGATCTACGCATAAGTATCCGGTTTGATAAGAAGTATTCTGGAACATGCCGAGGGCTACGGCAGGCAACTGCCCCCTACGGCGTGAAAACACTACAGACTGCAAAATTAGCATTATTGTTTGAAACACACAAATTATGAAGATCATTCATACCTCCGATCTGCATCTCGGCCAGATCATCTACCGCCACTACGACCGCGACGACGAGCACGACCGCTACTTCGCCCGGCTCGCCGATCTGTGTGTGGCCGAACGTCCTGACGCACTGATAGTAAGCGGCGACATATTCGACATCCAGCAGCCTTCCGCAGCCGCCTGGCGCCGCTTTACCGACCACTTCGTGGGCCTGCACCGCCGCCTTCCCTCGATGAAAATCATAATCACCGCCGGCAATCACGACTCCCCCTCGCGCCTCCATGCCCACCGGCGCGTATGGGAAGAAATCGGCACCGTCATCATCGGCCTCCCCCCGGCGGCCGACCTTGAACGGCTCCCCACCGGATGGGAATCCGACTACATCATCTCCCTCCCCGGGGGATACGTCGTCGCCATACCCTTCATGGCCGCAGAGCGTCCCGAAATGCTGCAGCACCTGCTCGACACCGTGGCCGCACGCAACACCGCTGACCTCCCCGTAGTCATGACCGGACACCTCGCCGTAAGCGGCAGCGACATCACCGGCCACGACTTCGACATCGGCCGCATACGCACCACCGCGCTCCCCAATCTCGGCACCGGCTACGACTACCTCGCCCTCGGCCATATCCACAAACCCCAGACCCTCGGCCATCCTGCCGACTGTATGGCCGAAGAAGCCGAATACCCGGCCCCGGTGGCCCGATACTCCGGCAGCGCCCTTCACGTAAGCTGCGACGAAGCATATCCGCACACAATAAGCATCGTCGAAATCGACCGACACTGCGGTCAGGTCAGGATACGCCAGCACCGCATCCACCAGCTCCGTCATTTCAAGACCCTCCCGGCTCCGGGAGAGCCAGACTTCAACGATGCCGAAGAGGCCCTTGCAGCCCTCGAGACATTGGCCTCAGCCCCCGACCGCAACCCCGCGGGCGACTACGTACGCTTCCGCCTGCCCCGCACCATATGGCTCCCCTCCGACTTCAGCCAGCGCGTATACGACATCATCGCCCGCCATGGCGAGAGCCTGCGCTACAATCCCAAAATAGAATGGACCGGCACCGCCGCCACAGACAGCGGCACGGAGGCAGTCCCACAGTTTGAAGTGGCCGAACTCCAGCAGATGCACGACCCCCTGCAGTTCATACGCCAGACAATCGACCAATATGCCGGACTCGACCTCGGCGTAATCGAAGAAGCCTTCGACGAGATACGCCGCGAAGTGGCCGCCCTCAGCGAACAGAAAGAGCAATCCACAGCAAAAACACGACGCAAATCATGAAACTCCGACGCCTTCACATCCGCAACATCGCCTCCATAGAACGCGGCGACATCGACTTCGAGCATGACCTCCGCGACCCCATAAGCGGCGAGCAGGCCCCACTGTTCCTCATCTCCGGCGACACAGGAGCCGGAAAGACCGTAATACTCGACTGCATATCAATGGCCCTATACGCCAAGACACCCCGCCAGCAGGGAGTGGCCAACAGGCGGCTCAACTCCTACCAGCTCACCGGCGGAGAGGAGCTCGGCATAGGCGACATAGAGCAATACACCCGCATCGGAATATCCACCAAAGACGACTGCTACTCCGAACTCCACTTCCAGGGGAACGACGGAGCCGAATACTGCGCTCGCCTCGAACTCGGCATGCAGCGCTGCAACGGAAAAAAAGGAGCCGTAAAGCACCGCCCGGCCCGATGGATGGTGCGTAAAGGGGATGGCGACTGGTGCGCCGGAAAGAAAGAGACCGAATCCATAATCCTCAATGCCGTAGGGATAGACTTCGAGCAATTCAGCCGGATGGCGATGCTCGCACAAGGGCAATTCGCCGCATTCCTCACCGGCGACAAAAAAGAGCGTGAGCAGATACTCGAGCAGCTCACCGCCACCGGCCACTTCAGCCGATACGGCGAAGCGATACGCAACATCTTCAAGCGCGTCGCCGCCGAATGCGATGCCATACGCGCCGAACATGACGCACTGGCGCGTCTGCGCCTCTCCGAAGAAGAGCGGCAGGGATGCCTTTCCGAGAAAGCCCTGATTGAGAAAAGCATAACGATGCTCGAAGCTGACCGACAGCGCCTCGACCTCCGCCGCCAGCGGATCGAAACAGCCGCCCGGGCCACAGCCGACATCGCCCTGCGCCGCCAGACTCTCGATGGCCTGCAGCAGCGCCTTGCCGACCCCGAGCATACTGCGATGCGGCAGCTCGTGGAAGGGTGGGACACCACCGGCGAAGCCCGCACCCGGCTGCAGCGTCACCGCAAGGCCACTGCCGACAAAAACGCAGCCCGGAGCCGCCTTGCCGGGCGACGTGATGAATACTCCCGGCTCAACGCCTCCCTGAGTGCCATAATCCTCGACGAGCGTAAGCAATCAGAGGTATTGCAGCAATTGCAGCTGCAGCTCAAGGCCCTCGCCCCGCAGCGCCCCATCGTAGAGCAGGCCGAAGCCCTGTGCGTGCACATGCGCAACTATGCCGCCAATCAATCCGAAACCGCAAAATCAGAGGCTTCGCTTGCGAAAGCCTCCGACGCCACCGACACACTGCGTAAAGAGCATGAGGGGATAAAGACCGAAAAAGAGAAAAACGAGGCCGAATCCCTCACCCTTCGCAAAGAAAGCGAAGCCATCTCCGCACGCCTGCAGCAACTCAATCCCAAATCCCTGGCCACAGGCAGCGAAGAGCTTACACTGCGACTGACCGCACTCGACGCACTGGCATCCCGCGCCGGTACCCTCTGCGATACCCTCCGCGAAGCCGTAGAGCTGCGCCGGAGCATCAGCCGGGCCGAAGACGGCCTGAAGCAGTTGCGCGGGCAGGAACAGACAGCCGCCATCCACACCGCCCGCTGCAAAGAGACGGCCGACAGCGCACTCCGCCTCCACGACCTGCTCGAAAAAGGGGTAGAGGATGCCCTGTGCCAGTTGCGCCGCACCATGGCCGACACCCATGCCGAAATATGTCCGCTCTGCGGACAGCACGTCGGCACGCTCCATGAGGCGGAAGAATCGGTAAGACAGGCCATCTCACCCGCCGATCAGGCACTCGCCGAGGCACGCCGACAGCTTGACGAAGCCGAAAAGACACTGCAGGAGATACGCCGCAAAGGGGCTACCCTCCAGGGGGAACTGGATACCGAACGCCGCTCCCTCGCCACCCGGGAAAAGGAAATGCAAGCCGAAGCTGCCACAGTGGCGGAACAATGTCTCTCGCTCCGTCTCGCAATACCCGATACTCCCGACACTCAGGCACTTGCCGAAAAACTCCTTGCCCCCGGCGGCGAAGAGATACTCAGAGATCTGCCTGAGATAATCGAAAAGGAAAAGCGACATGATGCCGCCACCCTTGAGCAACTGCGTGCCTCCATGGCCGAGGCACATGATCTGACCGAGAGACTCCGCACGCTTACCTCACGACTGACCGACATGTCGGCCAAAGGCGCAGAGATACAGCAACGCCTTGACCGCGCCGCTGCCAGACTCGAGCAGAACGCCGCCGACATACGTATGCACCGCAACGCCATCGACACGCGCAGCAAGGAGAATGCCGCCATAGCTGAAGCAATCCCGGCAGACATGGCACTGATCTGTCCGGACTGGCAGCAGCAACCCCTCAGGGGTGCCGCACTGCTTGCCGCAGCCGCCAAAGAATACAGAGCGCTTGCCGAAAGCATCGAACAGACCGCCCGAAAAGGTGAACAGACCGTGCAGCTCATCATGCGCCTCGACGACATCAAGCGCGAAATACTCTCCGGCAATCCCGACTGGCCCACCCGGGCCGAGCCGCACCCGCTCGAAGAGGGGGATCCCGAGGTACGCTGGCGCCGCCTGCTTGCCGACAGTGAGGCTGATGCAGCCGAAATCCGCCGGTGCGGCGAAGAGGAGCGCCAGACCCGGGAGTGGCTTGAAGAATACTACAGATCGGCCAATACCGGCGAAGAGGCACTGGGCCGGCTTTTGGAAGAAGAGAAAAACGTGGCCGATGCCCGGCGGAGGCTCGAAGGGTTGCGGGCGGAGATGCGCAGCCTCTCTGACTCCATGACTCTCCTTGCGCAAACACTCGACGAAAGCCGCAGCCAGCTGGAACTCACTGCCGACGCTCCGCTCCCCGATGCCACCCCTCTTGCCGCCGACATACTCAGGATTACTGAAGAATCCGACCGGATAAAAGAGCGCAAAGGAGCCATAGAGCAGCAACTCGCCACAGCTGCCGCCAACGAAGATGCCTATCAGCAGAAAAGCCGTGAGCTTGCAACTGCCAAAGAGAAATACGACCGATGGAGCATGATTGACTCATACTTCGGCGGTACGCGCTTCCGCACACTCGTGCAGTCGCACATACTCCGCCCTCTGCTCAACAACGCCAACATCTACCTCTCGCAGATCACCGACCAGTACCGCCTCACCTGCAGCGCCGACAACGAGCAGCTCTCCATCCTCGTGCTGGACCGCTACAACAAAGACCAGGTGCGCAGCGTCACTGTGCTCTCGGGGGGCGAACGCTTTATGGTGTCGCTCGCCCTCTCGCTTGCCCTTTCATCGCTCAACCGGGCTGACATGAATGTCGACATACTCTTCATCGACGAGGGATTCGGTACCCTCGACGAGAAGATGCTTGACAGTGTGATGGCCACTCTCGAACGCCTCCAGGAGATAGCCGGACAGAGCGGGCGGCGCGTCGGCGTGATTTCCCACCGCGAAGAGCTCGAGGAGCGAATCCCTGTCAAGATCCGGGTGAGCCGTCAGGGAGAAGGACGCAGCCGCATCGAGATATCTGAGTGACCGGTCGGACCGGTCGGACGAGTCGAACCAGTCGGACGAGTCGGACCAGTCGGACCGGTCTGACCAGTCGGACCTGTCTGACCAGTCGGACCTGTCCGACTTACCCTAATACAGAGAGCGGGTACGCGATGGCCGGTGTCCCGGCCATCGTCTACCCGCTCTGCGCGTCGCAGGGTTGAAAAACAAGTGTATGTCGTCAATTCGAGGCCTGGGCCTGTTCGATCATCTTCTGTCCGGCCGTGATGTAGATTTCCACACGGCGGTTCTGGGCGCGTCCGGCGGCCGTCTCATTGGATGCGATGGGGTCGTTCCACCCCTCGCCGACGGTTTTGACGCGCGAAGCGCTCACACCGTGACTCTCCAGATAAGAAGCCACACTCTGGGCACGCTCCTCCGACAGAGTCTGGTTAAGCTGCTCAGTGCCGGTATTATCCGTAAATCCTACCACCGTGATATCCGTGTCCGGGAACTGGTCGAGATTATACGCCACCCGGCTCAGCACGGCCTGGGCATCAGCCGAAAGATTATACTTACCGGTCGGGAACAGCACCGCATCACCCATCACCAGCTTGATGGCATCAAGATTATTACTATCCTTCACCATCTGCACCTTGATATCATCGATAGCCTGCTTATTGGCTGCGATGGCTTGCGAATTGGCCGCGATATCCGATGTGTTCTGATCAGTCTGGTCGCGCAGCTGTTGCAACTGAGCCTCCAGATCGGCCTTCTGGCGCTGCATCGAATTGCCTACCACGGCACCCGTGCCGGCTCCTAAGGCGCCCCCGACGAGCGCACCTATCCAGGTGCCCCGTCCGCCTCCGATCAGAGCACCGATACCGGCACCGATGGCGGCACCTGCCGCACCCCCGGCCGTGGCACCCTGTCCGGTCTGGCTCATGCCGTTCCAGGTATTCTTGATAGCCGAGCATCCGCACATCATCAGCGATCCGGCGCAGATAGCCGAAATCACAGCCGTACGCCCAAATGCCCGCAATTTATGATTTGATTTGCCAAGTGTGTCTTTCATAATAAAAAAGTAAGATTAAACTATTGTCACTGACAATTCAACAACCGGAGACAACCTAAAGTTTCAGAAATGGGCCGGTGTAATATCCGTAAGCCGGATTCCGGAGGAATCAGAGCGGCTCCTTCATCTTGCGGTAGATGAATACAGGGCCGCGCTTGTGGTCGGCTTCCGGTCGCTTTGTGCCGGGGAGGGTGACGGATGAATTCAACGGCACCCATTCCATAAGGGCATCGGCCCAGGCATTCATCCCTTCGCGCGAGGGGTGCGGATTGGTGGCCGACTGGCGGGGGAGCACGAGCGACTGACTGTCGAAATAGCGCGAGTCGCCCAATTTCCCGGCCAGCCAGGAATTCAGAGGTTCGCCATAATCCTTGCCGGGCCATGTGGGAGGGCCAACCCATACGATATCACGCTCGCCCACGGCATCGATGATGGCCGAAAGCGCCGAATCGAGATTAGCCTCCGGATGCTTTTCGGCGGATTCATTCAGTCCCAGACAGATGAATACCGCATCCGGGTCAATCTGCTCCACATACTCACTGATTTTAGGGGCGCACTCACCCCATTTGCGGATAGTGGAGCCGTCCCACACGATAGTGGCCACCTCAAAACCATTGGCTTCACCATAGGCGCAGACACGCTCGGCCATCCACCCCGTCATCGAATCACCCATAAACAGGAGTTTGCGGGCATTTTCAGCATGCACGGAGACTGCAGATGCAACGATACAGAGGAGCGAGCATAAGAAAGTGCGGAAAGAGAAGGGCGAAACTGTAGGAATATTCATAATGAAGCGGGATTTAGGGGGTAAAGTGAGGGGTGCGGTTAGATAATTAAAGGGATTTTTAGTAATTTTGCAGTTACTGTCGTTATATATATGTTGAATCAATGGGAAAAACCGAGAGTGGCATCCTACGGATTACAAATATATAACGCTTCCCGTGCTGAAATGATTCGCCGGGGAAGAAATTTTCAGATAACGTAAAATCCGCAATAAACATGACTGACTTCAATACAGCAGCTGCCCCTGCGGCAGCCGACGAAAAGAAAAAAATAGTGCTGAGCGGCATACGCTCCACCGGCAACCTTCATCTGGGCAACTACTTCGGAGCCCTGAGCAAATTCCTGCGCATGCAGGACGACTATGACTGCCGCTTCTTCATAGCCGACCTTCATGCCCTCACCACCAATCCCGACCCCGTAAAGCTTCATGAGAGCGTAAAAGACATACTGGCAGAATACCTTGCCGCCGGGCTCGATCCGGAAAAGAGCACCCTCTACGTGCAGAGCGACGTGCCCGAGATTTCGGAGATGTATCTGCTGCTCAACATGCATGTGGGTATCGGCGAACTGATGCGCACCGCCTCCTTCAAGGACAAGGCCCGCAAATGCCTCGGCATCACCTCCGACAGCGACGACATTGAAAAAGAGATAATCGGCAATGAGAAGAGCCAGGCCCGCGTCAACGCCGGACTGCTCACATATCCGACGCTGATGGCAGTGGATATCCTGATCCATCATGCCGACTATGTGCCCGTAGGCAAAGACCAGGAGCAGCACCTCGAGCTGACGCGCCGCTTCGCCCGCCGCTTCAACTCATTCTACGGAGTGGAATACTTCGGCGAGCCGGTCAACTTCAACTTCGGCGGCCAGGCCCTCAAGGTGCCCGGACTCGACGGCTCAGGCAAAATGGGTAAGAGCGAAGGCAACTGCATCTATCTGATTGACGACGAAAAGACGCTGCGCAAGAAAGTGATGCGTGCCGTCACCGACGAAGGCCCCAAAGAGCCCAACCAGACTCCGAGCCAGCCCGTAGAGAACCTCTTCACACTCATGGAGCTTGTAAGCGCTCCGGAGGTAGTGAAGCATTACCGCGACGCCTACGCCGACATGAGCATCCGCTACGGCGACATGAAGAAGCAGCTGGCCGAGGACATACTCAACGTCACACTCCCGATCCGCGAGCGCATCATGGATATCCGCAGCAATGAGGAGTATCTGTCGAAAGTGGTGCGCCAGGGCGCGGAGCGTGCCCGCGAACATGCGGCCAAGACCCTGCGCGATGTGCGCGAGATAATGGGCATACGTAAAATCTGAGCCGGACGCACGCAGTGAGACCGCTCGTATTCCTTCGAGTCGCGGCAGCCTTGTGGCTGCTCCTTGCGGCAGCCTCATGCGGCAGCCGCAAGGAGAGCGACACGCGCCCTGTGATAGCCGTAAGCTTCGAGTCGCAGAAGGAGATAGTGGAGCGTATAGCGGGCGATGAATACCGTGTGGTGGCACTCCTTCCGCCGGGGAGCGACCCTGAAATGTTTGACCCCGACATGCGGGTGATGAAAGCCCTTGAAAAGGCTGAAATCTATCTTACCACCTCCACGCTCGGATTCGAGCAGCAGGTAGGGGAGCGCATCCGCGCCAATTATCCCTCGCTAAAGGTGACTGACCTCACCACGGGGATCGACATCCTGATGCACACCCATGAACTGGCATCGGCCTCCGGGGCTCCCGGTGGCCACAGCGGGTGCATGGAGGATGCCGATGGTCATGACCACGGCCATGACCATGGAAGAGAAGAGCGTCACGGAGCGTCATCGCATCAGGTGGGCGACCCGCATCTCATGTCGAGTCTGCGCAATGCGGAGACCGTGGCCCGCAATGTGGCCGAAGCGCTGAGTGCCCTTAATCCGGCCAATGCCGCCGAATACTACGCACGCTGCAGCGCACTTGCCGCCGAACTGCATCGCGACGACCTCCTGACCGACTCCCTGCTCACCGTCTCGGGGGCCAAAGGGGGGATGATCGTGGTGATGCACCCGTCGCTGAGTTACTACGCCCGCGACTACGGAATCCTGCAGCTCCCGCTTGAGACCGATGGCAAGGAAGCCACTCCGCGTCAGCTTGAGCAACGCCTGCGCCTGGCAGCCGACGGGCATCCGCTGGCCCTCTTCTATGAAGCCGGCCACTCCGAGCGGCAGGCCCGCGAGATAGCCCGCTCGCTTGGCACACAGGCCTATCCGGTGATGCTCAACGGGAGCGACTTCATCGGGCGCATCAACGACGTGACCCACGCCATAGCCAAAGGCGCCACACAGCAGGCAGCTGCCGGAAAATCCCTCCCGGCAGCCTCCGCCACCTCAAATCAAGATAAATGAATCATAACTGTAATTGCAATACACATGCCCACGCAGGCGGCACACAGCCGGCGGACCCCGACACGCGGGATGCCATCATACGCCTCGAGAACGTAGGGGTAGAGTTTGACCGCAAAAGGGTGTTTGCCGACATTGACCTGACAGTGCGCCGGGGCGACTTCGTGGCCATCTCCGGTCCTAACGGAGGAGGTAAGACCACCCTGCTGCGAGTGCTGCTGCGTCTGCTTCGTCCCACATCGGGGCGGGTAGTATATCTGCGCGACGGGCGCGAAGTGAGCCGGCTGCCGATAGGGTATCTTCCGCAGAAGAGCATGATCGACACCCATTTCCCCATCACGGTGCGGGATGCCGTGATGTCGGGGCTGCAGCGCGGCTGGCTGGGGCGTCTGCCGGCAGGCGCGCGTGAGAAATTTGAGGAAGTGGCGGAAATGTGCGGCATCACCGGGTATCTCGGCAAGTCGGTAGGGCAGCTTTCCGGCGGCCAGCTGCAGCGCACGTTGCTTGCGCGGGCCGTGATAAGCGAACCGGAGGTACTGGTGCTCGACGAACCTCTGTCGTATGTCGACAAGCAGTTTGAGCATCGTATATACTCCATAGTGGAGGAACTGGCACGCCGCACCACGATACTGCTCGTGAGTCATGAGATGTCGGTGATATCGCGTATGGCCAACCGTCACCTTATCGTCGACCACGGCCTGCGCTTATGCCATGCGCTCCACCACTATGTGCCGGGCTGCGATGACACCGAGTCCTGACCTGCTGCACCCGCGCGGGAGCATTGCATGTATGCCTGACATCATCATCATCTATACGTATTGACATGATACTCAACTGGATATGGATCGCCTTCTTTGCCGTGGCCTTCCTTATGGCACTGGGGCAGACCCTCTTTGCAGGTAACCTGCAGATATGGAGCGACATAATGAATGCCTCGTTTACCCAGGCCGCCTTCGCCTTTGAGATAAGCCTCGGACTGACGGGTGTGCTTTCGCTCTGGATGGGGATAATGAAGATTGGGGAGCGTGCCGGAGCTATCGAGAGGATGAGCCGTCTTGTGGCACCCTTCTTCAGCCGGCTTTTCCCGGGGATACCGCGTAATCATCCGGCCATGGGGGCGATATTCATGAATGTATCGGCCAATATGCTGGGGCTTGACAATGCCGCCACACCGATGGGGCTGCGTGCCATGCAGGAGATGCAGACGCTCAATGAGCGGAAGGATACCGCCACGGATGCGATGATAATGTTTCTGGTGCTCAACAGTTCGGGTCTCTGCCTGATTCCGGTAAGCATAATGATGTACCGGGCCCAGGGTGGCGCCACGAATCCTACCGATATATTCATCCCCATACTTGTGGCCACCGGCGTGGCTACGCTTGTGGGACTTCTTGCCCTGTGCCTCAGGCAGAGGATAAAGCTTGACTTCGTGCTCTGCTCATGGCTTGCCGGGATAGCGGCGGCCGTAGGGGGAGTGGCCTGGTTTTTCAGCCGTCTTCCGGCCGAGAAGGTCGAGGCCTACAGCACCTTCGGGGCCAACGTGATACTCTTCAGTGTAATCATGCTTTTCATCGGCGCCGGAGTCAGGAAGCGCATCAAGGTATACGATGTGTTTATCGAAGGGGCCAAAGAGGGGTTCCGCACCGCCGTGATGATAATCCCTTACCTTGTGGCGATACTTGTGGCCATCGGGATGTTCAGGGCCAGCGGCGCGCTTGATATCTTCACCGGCTGGGTGGAGAGCGGAGTCGGCGCCTTGGGTCTTGACACACGCTGGGTCGGGGCATTGCCCACGATGCTCATGAAGCCGTTAAGCGGCAGCGGCTCCTGCGCGATGATGCTCGATGTGATGCAGGCCAACGGCGCGGATGCCTTCGTGAGCCGTCTTGCGGCGGCAGTGCGAGGGAGCACCGACACGACATTCTATATTCTGGCCGTATACTTCGGCTCGGTGGGAGTGAGCAAGACGCGCTATGCCGCCGGCTACGCATTGCTTGCCGATCTGACCGGCGCGGTAGCGGCAGTGCTTGTGGCTTACCTCTTTTTCGGCTAAGACCGCTTCTACTTTAGACCAATATACGAGCCAGACCAATATCCGGGGTGCAGAAAAAATACGGCCCTGCCCGCGACGCATCGCGGCAGGGCCGATCCCTATTTAAATGTTGTCGTTGTTGTGTAAGTGTCGGATGAAAAAGGGGATGTGGAAGGAGCGAGGGAAGAGCTGCGCGTTATCAGAGTTCAAGGGGGGTATAAGGGAGGTCGAATGCCTCGGCTACAGCCTTGAATGTGATTTTGCCGTCGACCATATTCACACCATCGGCCAGACCTGCATCGCGTTTGCAGGCTTCACGCCAGCCCATGTCGGCCAGACGCAGGGCGTAGGGGAGGGTGGCGTTGGTCAGGGCCAGAGTCGAGGTGTAGGGGACGGCTCCCGGTATATTGGCTACGGCATACTGTATTACGCCGTCGACTACATAGGTCGGTTCGGAGTGAGTGGTGGGATGCGAGGTCTCGAAGCATCCACCCTGGTCGATGGCGACATCCACCATTACCGAACCGGGACGGAGCAGCTTGACCATATCCTTGGTGATGAGGTGCGGAGCCTTGGCACCGGGTATGAGCACGGAGCCTATCACGAGATCAGTGTCGGGAAGCTCCTGCTCGATATTATGCTGCGAGCTGAAGAGAGTCTTGACGTTCTTTGGCATGAACTCGGCGCAATGGCGCAGGGTGGGGAGGGAGATATCGGTGATTGTGACGTCGGCACCAAGTCCGGCGGCCATAAGGGCTGCATTGCGTCCTACCACGCCGGCACCGAGCACGAGCACCTTAGCCGGGCGCACACCCGGCACGCCGCCGAGCAGTATGCCGCGCCCTCCCTGGGGCTTTTCGAGGAACCGGGCTCCTTCCTGCACCGACATGCGTCCGGCCACCTCGCTCATCGGAATGAGCAGCGGAAGTGTGCCCTGACGGTCGCGCACGGTCTCATATGCTATGCAGGTGCCGCGGGCCTTCATCATGGCTTCGGTCAGAGGTAGGTCGGAAGCGAAGTGGAAATAAGTGAAGAGGAGCTGACCGGGTTTTACGAGGGCGTACTCGGGCTCAATCGGTTCCTTAACCTTGATGATCATCTCTGCTATGGCATACACCTCCTCGATAGTGGGGAGGATAGTGGCGCCTGCGGCTACATATTCCTCATCGGAGAATCCGGAGCCTTCACCGGCAGTGTGCTGCACATACAGAGTATGGCCATGCTTCACGAGTTCCTTCACACCGGCGGGTGTAGCGCCTACGCGGTTCTCATTGTTTTTGATTTCTTTCGGTATTCCGATAATCATGGTAGTAGATAGTTAAGGTATTAGATTGATGTAGATTGCATGGCTTTCTGACATGCTCATGGAGCCGCCGCCATCGATTACGCCTCTAAGTTACAAAAAAATGGCGGAGGATAGTTGTATGGTTATATATGTTGTGCAGCATAAAAACGCATTTTTAACACTCGGTCATCATCCAGTGTGGCAAATGGCAGCTCCCCGGCTGTAGCCTGACGCTTCAGCCGGGGAGCATTGTATCGCGGTGCCTTTCAAATCACAGGCATCGGGTGTAACCGTAGAAACGGAATCATTTGCCAAGGGCGGCGAGGGCGGCGCGGATGGCTGCTATCTTCTCGTTGGCATCGCTCTGCTTCTTGCGTTCGAGAGCCACTACCTTTTCAGGAGCGGAGGCTACGAAACGCTCGTTGGAGAGTTTTTTCTCCACACCTGCCAGAAATTTGAGCTGGTATTCCAGGTCGGCCTGCAGTTTGGCGATTTCCTCCTCTACATTGATGTTGCTTTCCAGAGGCACTGCATATTCGGTGGCACCCACCATGAATGCCTGCGACATGGCCGGTTTCTCCTCCACGGTTTCGATGGCTTCGAGATTACCCATCTTGATGAGGATGGCATCGAGAGTGGAGTCGTGGGGTCCCTTTACGAGCAGGCGTAGCGGATCGCGCTGGGGGATCTGCTTCTGTTTGCGGATGGTGCGTATTCCGGCGATGATTTCCTTGAGGGTCTCGAAGCGTGCGATGCTTTCGGTTTGGCCGGGGGCATCGGCTATATGCTCGGGCAGGCGCGCATACATGATGCTTTCACCCTCCTTGCGCTCGTAGAGGTGCTGCCAGAGTTCTTCCGTAATGAAAGGCATGAAGGGGTGGAGCATCTTGAGCAGGGTGTCGAATCCGGCCAGCACGGCATCGTAGGTCTTGCGGTCGATGGGCTGTCCGAACGGAGGCTTCACCACTTCAAGCAGCCAGGAAGAGAATTCGTCCCAGAAGAGTTTGTAGACAGCCATCAGAGCTTCCGAGATACGGAATTTACCCATCAGGTCGTTGAGTTCGGCGAGGGTATGGTTGAGCTTATGTTCAAACCATTCCACACCGAGGCGCGCGGCTTCGGGCTGGGGTATGGAGTCATCGGTCTGCCATCCCTTTACGAGACGGAATGCATTCCATATCTTATTGCAGAAATTGCGTCCCTGTTCGCAGAGTGAGTCATCGTACATGATATCGTTGCCGGCCGGGGCAGCGAGCATCAGGCCCATGCGCACACCGTCGGCACCGAAGCGGTCGATTAGTTCGAGCGGGTCGGGAGAGTTGCCGAGCGACTTCGACATCTTGCGCCCGAGTTTGTCGCGCACGATTCCCGTGAAGTAGACATTGTCAAACGGCTGCTTCCCTACATACTCGTATCCGGCCATGATCATGCGTGCCACCCAGAAGAAGATGATGTCCGGGCCGGTGACGAGTGTAGAGGTGGGATAGTAGTATGAGATTTCCTTGTTGCCCGGATTGAGAATGCCGTTGAAGAGGGTGATGGGCCAGAGCCATGAAGAGAACCATGTGTCGAGTGCCCCCTCGTCCTGATGCAGCGAGTCGGGAGTAAGCGGCAGTCCGGATTCAGCGATAGCCTTTTCGAGAGCCTTCTCGGCCGATTCGGCCACCACGAACGTCTCTGATCCGTCGGCGGCAGTATAGTAATAGGCCGGGATACGGTGTCCCCACCATAGCTGGCGGCTGATGCACCAGTCCTGGATATTCTCCATCCATACGCGATAAGTGTTCTTGTACTTTTCGGGTACGAAGCGGATTATATCCTCCATGACGGGCGGGAGGGCTATTTCGGCGAAATGCTTCATGCGGATAAACCACTGCAGCGACAGACGCGGCTCGATGGCCACCTTGGTGCGTTCGGAGTATCCCACGTTGTTGGTGTAATCCTCCACTTTCTCCATCAGCCCGGCCTCATGGAGGTCGGCAGCGATGAGGCGGCGCACTTCGAATCGGTCCTTGCCGGCATACTTTCCGCCGTGCTCATTGAGAGTGGCGTCTTCGTTGAAGATATCGATCACCTCGAGATTGTGGGTCTTGCCGAGCATCTCGTCGTTCTTGTCGTGAGCCGGAGTGACCTTGAGGCATCCTGTGCCGAATTCCATGTCGACATAACGGTCTTCGATTACCGGTATCTCGCGCCCTACGAGGGGCACGATCACGCGGCGCCCCTTTAGCCATTCGTTCTTTGGGTCCTTGGGGTTGATGCACATTGCCGTGTCGCCCATGATGGTCTCGGGGCGAGTGGTGGCCACCACTGCGTAGCGACCTTCCGGATCGCCGGCCACGTAGTAGCGGAGGTAGTAGAGCTTGGAGTGCTCCTGCTGATAGTATACCTCATCGTCGGAGATGGCGGTGCGGTTCTGCGGGTCCCAGTTGACCATACGCAGTCCGCGGTAGATGAGTCCCTTGTCGTAGAGGTCGCAGAACACCTTGATCACGCTCTTCGAGCGGAGCTCGTCGAGTGTGAAGGCGGTGCGGTCCCAGTCGCAGGAAGCGCCGAGCTTTCGCAGCTGAGAGAGGATGATGCCGCCGTGATTGCGGGTCCAGTCCCATGCGTGTTCAAGGAATTGCTCGCGTGTGAGCTCGGTCTTTTTGATACCCTGCTCGGCGAGTTTTGCGATTACCTTGGTTTCGGTAGCGATTGCGGCGTGGTCGGTGCCGGGCACCCAGAGGGCGTTTTTCCCCTGCATGCGTGCGCGGCGCACGAGGATATCCTGGATCGTATTATTGAGCATATGCCCCATGTGGAGCACACCGGTCACATTTGGTGGCGGGATAACGATGCAATACGGTTCGCGGTCGTCGGGCTCGGAATGAAACAGGCCGTGCTCCATCCAGAAGTCGTACCATTTCTGTTCAACCTCCTGCGGGTTGTATTTTGAAGCCAATTCGTTCATATATTGTCTTTTGGAATTGAACTGCAAATTTACAAAAAAATAGTGATTCAGTCAATAGTGAGCCGGAGCAGTGGGGAAAGAAGAATACTTTTCGCCAGATGTGTCGGGAAAGTGTGGTAATGATATGGCAATCTGAGGGAATTTTAATTCCCTGTAGGATTATTTACACTTTAATTTGTTAATTTTACAGTGTCGTTCTCTCCGATATCCGATATGTGTAAAATTCAAAACAGATGTTGAGCAATTACGAAATAAAAAGATTTCTCAGAAGGGGAGTGCTTGCCCTTCTGCTGATGGCTTCGGTCGGTGGCGGAGCATATGCATCTCCGGCCTGGAACGAGGCTAATCCGAAGAGGGAGTTCCGCGGAGCGTGGCTGCATGTGATTGGGCAGAGCCAGTATCAGAATATGGGTACCAACCGGGCCAAACAGTATATCCAGCAGCAACTTGACAAGCTGCAGGCTGCCGGGTGCAACGCCGTGATATTCCAGGTGCGTCCTACGGCTGACGCCCTCTATAAGTCGGATCTTGAGCCTTGGAGCGCATGGCTTACAGGCACACGCGGCAAGGCTCCCGATCCGGACTGGGATCCGATGGAATTTACGATTCAGGAGGCCCATAACCGCGGGATGGAGTTTCATGCATGGCTCAATCCATACAGAGTCACATCGAGTGCGAAGGAGGTGCTTCCGGCAAGCCATATGTCGAAGAAGCATCCGGAGAGGTTTGTGAAATTCAACGGTCAGACTTTCTTTGATCCGGCCTATCCGGAGAACCGCGACTTCATATGCCGCGTCGTGGAGGATATAGTGAGCCGTTATGATGTGGATGCGATTCATATAGATGATTACTTCTATCCGTATCCCGCGAATGGAAAGAAGTTCAATGCCGATGATGCGTCGTATGCCAAGTTCGGCAAAGGGATGGAGCGCAATGCATGGCGGCGTAAGAATGTGGATATGCTCATCGAGCAGCTTCATTCCACGATAAAGGAGACGAAGCCGTGGGTGAGGTTCGGCGTGAGTCCGTTCGGGATATGGCGCAATAAGAAGAGCGACCCGCGCGGGTCGAACTCCAGCGGACTGCAGAACTATGACGACCTTTATGCCGATGTGTTGCTATGGGCTGAGAAGGGATGGGTGGATTATGTGGTGCCGCAACTGTACTGGAGTCTTGACCTGGCGGCGGCGCCGAGCCGGCATCTCGCGCAGTGGTGGAATGATCACATACCATCAGACGTGCAGCTGTACATCGGACAGGACACCAAACGCACCATGGATTCAGCCGACCCGAAGAATCATGACACCAACGAACTGGATACAAAAGTGCGCCTTTCGCGCCGCCTCGACAATGTGGACGGCAATGTATGGTGGCACGGTTACTGGGTGACCGACAATTACAAGGGAGTGGCCGACTCACTGGCTACGAAATACCAGCGCACCATAGCGTTGCCACCGGCATGGGGCGACCAGAAGGTGCGGCCGCAGAGGGTAAGCAATCTGGAGGTGCAGCGTTACGACGGGAAGACCTTCCTGGAATGGAAGGAGCCTGAACATGGAGCTGAAGAGAAGGCGGATGATGCGGTGATGTACGTAGTCTACAGTTTCCTTCCGGGCGAACGCACCGATGACCTCTCGGATGCGGAGACCATAATCGCCGTGACCCCGTTCTCAAGGGTGCTCATATCCGATGATGAAGATCCGGAATCGGTGCGGGGAATGACATTCGCCGTCACATCGCTCGACCGTATGAACCGCGAATCGACACCTGTGAAAATCAAACTGTAGCACACACTGACCCTAAACAGACCCTGCATATGAAACAAGATGAACTCCGGCAGCTGCTCGACGAAGAGGCCGCCATGATCAACAGTCCGGCATTCATAGCCGATGACCCGGTGCAATTCCCTCGCCGTTTCTCTGACCTGCGCGACATTGAGATAGTGGCTTTCCTCTCGGCAATCATCGCATGGGGCAACCGCCGCATGATCTGCCGGGATGCAGAGAAGCTGCTTGCCATTATGGGAGATCAGCCCTATGAGTATGTGCGCGACGGGGCTTTCGAATCGCTTGACCCGCAGCTTAACATACACCGCACTTTTTTTGCACGGAATCTACAGCACTTCCTTCGCGGAATGCGGGAGATTTACCGTCGGCATGACTCGCTTGACGCTTTTGCGGCTTCACTGCGGGTGGCTGACAGTGAAGCCCCTTCATGGGAACTGGTGAGGGGAATGAATGCCGTGATGCGTGATGCCAATGGGGGAGAGTCCGACAGCCGTGCATTGCCGCAGAACCTTGACACGACGGCCCTTAAGCGCGTCAATATGGCATTACGATGGCTGGTGCGTGATGACGGCATAGTGGATATGGGGGTATGGCGGAGCATTCCGAAATCGAAACTGTACGTGCCGCTGGATGTGCATGTAGGGAATACGGCGCGTCAGCTCGGGCTGATCACCCGTAAGGGTAATGACCGCAAGACCCTTCTGCAGCTGATGGAGCCTCTGCGGCAGATGCGTCCGGATGATCCCTGCATCTATGATTATGCGCTTTTCGGTATCGGAGTCAATGCCAAGGCGCTCCCTGGCACGTAACCCGGCAAGTAGACATGTAATACCCCTTCCCGACATAATATGGTAAATCCCGGCCACATGATACAGAGTGACCGGGATTTACCAGTTTGTACGGTGATGCCTTGATGCCGGGCTCGGTCAATGCTGCTGGAGCATACGGGCCAGATCGGGGCGTGTGGTGCGGATGGTGGAGATGAAAGCCGAATCATAGGCCGCCTGACAGCGGGGCTTATTGTCGAGCTGATAGGCTGATTTATGGGAGTTGGCTTCAAGCAGGGCGGCATGGAAGGCCATCGAGTCGTTGAAGGTGCGGTTGATGATGCGGCGAGCGTCACCACGCCCCTGAATGATGGCTGCCTCAATCTGGGCAGTCGTTTCTTCGGAGGCTTCCATTTCCTTGGCCTGCTTGCTTCCGCAGGCGCCAAGGAGGCATGCTAATGCCAGGGATGCGATGTATTTTTTCATGATAATGATATTGTTATTACTTATAGATAGAGTTCCACCAGCGGGGATCGTCCTTAAGCCATTTTTCAAACCAGGCCATTATGGTGGCGTGCCACTGCTTGCGCTGTTCGAAGTCGATCACGATATGGTCGGAGCCTTCGATTGTGATGAATTCCACAGGGCGGTTGAGTATACGCAGGGCGTTATAGAGCTGGATTGACTCTCCGATGGGCACATTGGTGTCGACCGTGCCGTGCAGCAGCAGCAGCGGCGTGTGGATCCTGTCGGCATGGAATAGGGGAGAATGCTCGGTGAAGAGTTTCGGATTGTTCCAGGGATATGAGCGGGCGGCGGCCACTGCATTATATGTGTATCCCCAGTATCCTTCGCCCCAGTAGGAAGTGATGTCGGAGATGCCGGCATGAGATACGGCTGCGGCGAAGATATCGGTCTTGGTCTGGAGGAGCTGCGTCATGAATCCTCCGTAGCTTGCCCCCATGCATCCGATTTTCTTATCGTCGACAAACGGGTGGGCCTTGCAGAATTCCTTTACGCCATAGATGATTTCATCAGCCGTGCGGTCGCCCCAGGCGTTGACGTGGCGTGCGGAGAACTCCTGGCCGTAACCGGTAGTGCCGGAAGGATTGAGCACATATACTACATATCCCCGTGAAGCGAGCAGCTGCGGAGTGTAGGGGTGATAGTTGACGCGCGATGATGGTGAAGTGCCGCCATAGTAATATACGATGAGGGGGTACTTCTTATCGGGATCGAATGCGGGAGGGAGGGTCATTGTGCCGTCGATAACGGTGCCGTCGGGGGCCGTAAAGCTCCATGGCTGCCATTCGCTCAGCTGCATTGAGGCCAATGTCTGCGCCATCGGGTCGTCGATGAGTGAGGTTTTGCCGTTGCGCAGGTTGAGCAGATAGCCGCGCCCCATATAGGTGTACGACATGCCGGTGTAGGCAAGGTAATTGGCTTTGCGGGTGGCTACGGAGTAGTTGCGAGTATAGTCTGTTTCCGTGTCGAGGCGTGATATTTTACCGGAGTCGGGATTGATTGAGTAGAGGTTGGAGTCGAATCCCTCTTCAGCCATGATGTAGAGCAGACCGTCGGCCGGATTCCATAGGGCATCCTCGATGCTTGGATCGAAATCGCGGGTGAGTGGCTTGACATCATCAGAGGCAAATGAGAAGATGTATCCCTGGACGTCGAAATCATTGCCCCATGTGAATTCTCCGGCGTTAAGGCCTATGCCTCCGAATGCGTTGGGTCCGGCCATGATGAAGAGCCTCTTGCCATCGGGAGAATAGCAGGCATCCTTGAATGAAGAGTCAATGCCGGGGATGGTGTCGGTGGCCAGGGAGTTGAGGTCGAGCTGTACGAGATTGACATCGTAGAAGGGGAATTGCTCGGGAGTCTCGCGTACGGATGAATAAAGTATCTTTTCGCCATCCGGGGAGATTGCGGTGAGATATGTAGAGGCGCCGCCGTAGGTGAGCGGGCGTGCCAGATTCTCATTGAAGCGTATTATGGAGAGGTAATGGCGGTCGCGGTTGCCGGGCTGACGGTCATCGGGCGACTGCAGGCGGTGCATCACTCCGGTGTCGTCGGGCGCTCCATCCTTCTTTACGTGATATATGAGGTAATCGGCTTTTGGACTGAGCACATAGTCTTTGGCAGAGTCGGTAATGCGTGATGCGATTGTGGAGCGTCGTTGTGAGGGATAGTCGATTGCCTCGATATCGAAAGTGCCGTCGCCATTGGAACGCCGCATCTGCAGGCGTGCATCGGCATCGGAAATCCAGCTGCAACCGGCAGGGAGATTCTCGGTGACGATACGTCGGGATGATGTCTCCATGACGAGGTAACGGTAATCGGTATCCACACTGTTGGCGGTATATGAGTATGTGAGGAGCATGTAAGCTCCATCAGGCGAAAGGCGTACTGAAGCGAGTCGGGTGCCTTCCGCCATGGTGTGGAGATTGAACAGAGAGGGGAGATCAGGTGCATCGGTGAGGGTCACGTCGGTCTCGGCATCTGCAGGCTCTATATAGGCTTTCAGCGTCGGAGCTGCCACGGAGCGGGTGGTGTCGGTCAGTACCCGGATTTCCACTATCGCATCCTGACCTGGCTGGAGCGTGAGATCGCCTTCTGTATCACCCGGAATTGAGTCGGCTGATGTCTTGGACGCCACTTCCTTACCATCGACAAATACCTTTGCCATGGCTTGGGTTGATATTTTCACTTTACCCTTGAAGAAAGCGTCGGGACGAATTTTTGTGACAAACCTCTGCAGCGTAACCTCATTTGGAGATGAGGGGACTGATAGGTCGTAGCGGCCTGCAGTGTCGGGGAGCACCGTAGTGTAATTGGCCATCATCTGCTGGGCCTGAAGAGGAGAGACCGATTGCATTGCATCCATCAGCGAGCTTTTTGAGAATGGGTTGTCGGCAGAGGATGCGGAGTCCGGGAGTGCGGGCACGTTGAGGGTTACCGGCCGGCTTGCTGCCAGGCGTTCCAGATGTCCGGAAGCGCCGACAGCCGCAAGCGCACATGCGCCGGCAGCTGTCAGGGTGAAGAGTAGCGTTCTCATAGAAGAGATGTACGGTATAAAGGTTAGATACTGTGTTTAATTAAAGGGAGGACCGGACCGGAGCGTGCTTGGCACGGCCGGTGGCCGATTCGCTAAGAATTTGATTGTCAGGACGGCACTTCGTAACGCGGGATTGATACGAGCTTGATTTTGTAGACCAATGTGGAGTATGGAGGTATCGCGCCATTCTGCACATTGCCGTATCCGGCGGATGCGGGGATGATGCATGTCACCTCATCGCCCACCCTCATCTCGGTAAGGGTATTCCAGAACCCCACGATATTGTCCATCGGACGCGTCTGATATATGGAGTCGCCGTAAGAAGCTGTGGCGGAATAGGAGTCGGATATCCGGTTGCCGTAGATATCATCGAGCGCGTACTGCACCCTTACCAGCGAATTATCCATTGGCTGGAGATTCTTGGCAGTGAGGTTCCGGTCGTTCTCCCATTTCACAAGTGTGAATGCAGCCGGAGCCCATGATGGAGTCAGCTTGGTGAATACGGGGATGCCCCCTTCAGTAAGGGCTTCCTTTTCTGCCACATACTGAGAGTTGAGCTGCTGCCACTCGTTGTAGTCGGGCTCGTCGTCGTTGAGACACGAAGTGAGACATGTGGCGGTGACGGCCCCTATGGCTGCCAGCAAGGCTGTCCGTGATAGTTTTAGGATCATTATGGATCTGTTAAGTGCGTTATGGATCAGAATTTCACCTCGGGTGCACGTTCTGCACCTGTCTCAGCCTTGAATTGCGGTTTTGCCTTGAAACCGAACCATCCGGCATAGATATTGGTGGGGAATTTCTTGATCTGGGTATTATAGTCGCGCACAGCTTCCGTATAATTACGGCGTGCGATTGTAATACGGTTTTCGGTGCCTTCGAGCTGAGTCTGAAGGTTCAGGAAGTTTTCATTTGCCTTCAGGTCAGGGTATGCTTCCGCTACAGACAGGAGCGACTTCAGTGCAGAGGTGAGCTGATTCTGTGTCTCCTGGAATTTGGCGAGAGTCTCTTCATCCAGATTGTCGGCATCAATGTTGATTGAAGTGGCTTTGGCGCGAGCTTCGGTCACTTTTACAAGCGTCTCTTCCTCGTGAGTGGAATATCCCTTGACGGTATTGACCAGATTTGGAATAAGGTCGGCACGACGCTGGTATTGGTTTTCCACTTCTGCCCATGCCTGGTCTACAGTCTGCTGTTCCTCTACGAGTGAGTTGTAGTTGCATGAAGAAAGAGTCGATGCTGCCGCTATAATTGCGATGGCGCAGATGATTCTGCTCAGAAATCTTTTCATTGCGGATTGATATTATAGGAGCAAGCCGGCTCCCTGATCGGGGTTAGGAAGCCGACTTGCCGCAGTATTGTGTCAGAGGAGCTTCTTGAGGAGGTTGTTGAGGCTGACTTTCTCAGAAAGAATCTTTTCGAGGTCGGCCACTTTCACACGCTCCTGCTCCATTGAGTCGCGGTGGCGCAGGGTGACGGTGTCGTCTTCGAGGGTCTGGTGATCGATGGTGATGCAGTAGGGAGTGCCTATCGCATCCTGGCGGCGGTAGCGTTTGCCGATAGAGTCTTTCTCATCGACCTGGCATGTGAAGTCGAAACGCAGGCGGTGCTGGATTTCGCGGGCCTTTTCAGGCAGACCGTCTTTCTTGACGAGCGGGAGCACGGCGCATTTTACAGGTGCAAGAGCCGGGGGGAAGTGGAGCACTGCGCGGTGATCGCCGTTGCCGAGATCCTGATCTTCGTAGCAGCTGCAGAAGATGGAGAGGAACATTCGGTCGACTCCGATTGATGTCTCGATCACATAGGGGACGTAGCTTTCGCCGAGTTCCGGATCGAAGTACTGGATTTTTTTGCCGCAGAACTTTTCGTGCTGCGAAAGGTCGAAATTGGTGCGGGAGTGGATACCTTCCACTTCCTTGAACCCGAAGGGCATCTGGAATTCGATGTCGGTAGCGGCATTGGCGTAATGGGCGAGCTTCTCGTGGTCGTGGAAACGGTATTTTTCGTTGCCCAGGCCGAGTGCCTCGTGCCATTTCAGACGGGTCTGGCGCCAGAAGTCAAACCATTTGAGTTCCTCACCGGGGCGTACGAAGAATTGCATCTCCATCTGTTCGAACTCGCGCATACGGAAGATGAACTGTCGGGCGACGATCTCATTTCTGAAAGCCTTGCCGATCTGAGCGATACCGAATGGGAGACGCATGCGTCCGGTCTTCTGTACGTTGAGATAGTTGACGAAAATGCCCTGTGCCGTTTCCGGACGGAGGTAAACTTCCATAGCTCCGTCGGCGGTCGAACCCATTTCGGTCTTGAACATAAGGTTGAACTGGCGCACGTCGGTCCAGTTGCGTGTGCCGCTGATGGGGTCGACGATTTCATAGTCGAGTATGATTTGTTTGAGCTCCGCGAGATCATTGGCGTTCATGGCCTCTGAAAAGCGAGTGTGGAGCTCTTCGCGCTTTTTGGCATGTTCGAGCACACGGGGATTGGTCTGACGGAACATCTCCTCGTCGAAGCTTTCGCCGAAGCGTTTGGCTGCCTTAGCCACTTCCTTATTGATTTTCTCATCGAATTTTGCGATTTCGTCTTCAATGAGCACATCGGCGCGATAACGTTTCTTAGAGTCCTTGTTGTCGATCAGCGGGTCATTGAATGCATCGACATGGCCGGATGCTTTCCAGATAGTAGGGTGCATGAAGATTGCCGAGTCGATACCCACGATATTATCGTGGAGCATAGTCATGGCTTCCCACCAGTAACGCTTGATATTGTTTTTGAGCTCCACGCCGTTCTGACCGTAGTCGTATACAGCCGACAGGCCATCGTAGATTTCGCTTGACTGGAACACGAACCCATACTCCTTTGCATGGGCTATGATTGTCTTGAATACATCTTCTTGCTTTGCCATTATCTTGTAAGCTTATTGATTTATATTTAAGATAGGGGGAGTGTCCATGAATGAAAAAAAGCGAATGGCTGATTCCGTTCACACTCCATAATCATGCAAAGTTAATAAAAATCGTCCGATTTCCCAAACTCCAATCCCAACTCCGTCTATCCTTCTTGTGTGGCTGCAATCGTTGTTGGTATATATATGACGGAGCTGCCGGGAATGGCGAGGGCGTCATTCCCGGCAGCTGTTAAATCAGTGCTGATGATATGGGATTGGGGTATCAGCAGGTTTTGGCATCAAGATTGGGGTTGTACTTGCTCCATTCGGAAATGGGGGGCATAACACCCATTGAGATTACCTCATCGCGGAGTGCGCAGAGATGACGGTAGCTTTGGTCGAGGGATTTCTCCTCTTCGGGTGTGCCGCTTACGGGAGTCACCTTGACTCCATCCTTGCTCACGGTGGTCTCCATGGCCATCATGATGTGTGAGAAGCGGTCGTTGTTGACATATGTGCCGACAGGCCAACGGAAAGTAGCGCCACCCATAGCAGCGGCAATCATCTCGATAGAGAGGTATGCCGGGCTCTGGAATGAACTGCGTCCACGGAGGTCGATGATGTTCTTGCCTCCCTGGATTACGCGCACCTTGAGTTCCTCCCAATCCTTGTCGGGGAGTTTCTCGGTGCCGATGATTTCAGTGAGCGGTTTGCCATCCACCTTGGTAGTGGATGCATATACGGCCATCTGCTCACCATGACCGCCGTATGTACGACAGTTGATGATCTCATCAGCGGGGAGACTGAAGTATTTCGAGAGTTCATTGCGCAGACGTGTAGAGTCAAGAGCTGCAAGCGTCGAAACCTGCGAAGGCTTCAGACCGGAATACAGCAATGTGATCAGTCCGGTTATATCAGCCGGATTGAAAATCACTACGATATGCTTTACATCAGGACAATACTCCTTGACATTTTTACCGAACTCTTCGGCGATAGCGGCGTTCCCCTTCAACAGATCCTCACGGGTCATGCCGGCTTTACGTGCGGCGCCACCGGAGTTGACGATGTATTTGGCACCTGTCAGGGCTTCCTTGATATCAGAAGTGTAGGTGAGGTTAAGACCCTCGAAGCCACACTGCAGGAGCTCTTCAGCCACACCTTCCAGCCCCGGAGCATAGGGGTCGTAAAGGCAAATGTTAGGGGTCAGACCCATCATGATGGCAGTCTGTGCCATGTTTGAACCGATCATGCCGGCTGCGCCGACAATTACGAGTTTGTCATTGGTCAGATAAGACATACTTTTATATAAATTGAATTATTGGTTGACATCAGGCGGCAGTTCCAGGATAAATCCCGAACCCTACAGCCTACGAATCGGAATGATATTCTATGTGGGGAAATGAGGATGCTGCCTATGCATCCATCTCCCATAAAATCTCATCTGCTATAAAAACAAAGGATGTGAGGAGATGGTTTTATAATAAACCCAAAAAGGAGAATAGATTATGAAAATACTGAAGATAGGAATTACGATATTGACATTGCTGATAGGTTCATTGGCAAGTATGGCACAGAATTCGGCACCGGCACCAGGTGCCGGCGGCGGGTTCCGCCCCGGTGGTGGCGGAGGCGGTATGGGGCCTATGGGAGGCAACTCCGCACCTGCACCCGGTGCAGGCGGCGGATTCCAGCCGGCCCCTCCTGCGGGCCCGGCATGGGGAGGACCGTGGGGTGGGGGATGGCAGGCATCCCCTCCGGTGATAGTCAATCTCAATCCCGGATTCTACAGCGGAATGAACAATGGCATATGCAACGTGGTAGGAGTAGGGTATGACGCACAGGGAATCTGGCGTACAGTGCCGATGCGCGTTGCTTACAGCTGGAATGGAGTGCAATATAACGTGCAGGTGCTGAATGCCTGGAATCCGTGGACCGACATGTGGAACCGTGGTGTGGATACTCCTGCCTACAACACCACTTACTATCTGCGAGGCTCGACATACAACTTCTATGTTCCGCTCTCTACCGGTACCTACTATTTCAATCTGTAGTCATGACACAGATGTGTATCCGATAGTGGTGCACGCCGGTACGGGGTATCGGTTCCATGTCAGGCATAATGCCTGACATGATAGAGAAACAATACTGAATATGCCGTGATTCCCAACCGGAATCACGGCATATTCAGTATTTGCGTACCAGGCTGATTTTAGGTCCTTTATGAGAGGATCTCTTTTCTGTGGTCAAAAACTTGTCGCTTAGTACTCCGTTTCGGCATATCCGGAGCCATCCGTGGGCTCTTCGTCGTTGTGCTTGGTGTTGAGTTTAGCTTTCATGTTGCCGAAAGCATACTTGATGGTCAGGCTGATATTGCGTCCGCCACGCCAGCGCTCGTCATACTGAGTGTAGCCGATGCCGTCGACAGTGCTCTTAAACTTGCGAGAGTCAAAGACGTCCCGGCAATTCAGCGAGAACGACCAGTCTCCGAGATTCTTTCGCAGAGCCAGGTCAACACTCCATCCACCCTGACGGCTACCCTGTGCGGTAAGCGATTTTGACGAGTATCGGCCGGTGCCCTGGAAAGAGAGGCTCCAGGGAAGTTTCACGGATGCCATCATGCGGGCGTCCCATGCAAAGGAATTTCGGGCTTCGCCATAAAGCGGAAACTCCTTCCCCTCGGCATAATACGTAGTTGACCAGGCGGAGATATGGTTGTTATAGAGATTGACCGTAGTCGTAAGGTCGAGGCAGCGGAAAAGCGAGTTTTTGGCTACAATCTCCACACCCGAATTCGTCTGGCGTCCGATATTGTCCCATGTCGTAAACATCACATTGTTGTCGAGATACGACATGCGGTTCATCAGATTGCTGCTCTGACGGAGATAGGCGGAGAACGAGATCATGTGCATGGTCCAGCTTTTCAGATAATTGAGCTCGAAAGAGTTGGCATACTCGGGTTCGAGTTCAGGATTACCGAAACTGATGTTTGCGGGATCCGAGATATCGCGGAACGAATTGAGCTGACCTCCGAACGGGCGGCGGATGCGTCGTGTATAGTTAATCTGCACCTCATTGTCCATAGGGAGCGAATAGCTCAGGAACGCGGAGGGGAAGAGTGCAAAATTATTCTTGCGGTACCAGTCTGTGGATTCGGCGGCCTCACCATATCCGAGCGACTTGGTGCGCACCTGCCATGCCTCGCCGCGCAGGCCGGCCGAGAAGCTGAAATCCTTCACCTTGCCGCCCAGAGTGAAATAGAGGGCAGAGATGTTGTTGTTGTAGATAAAGCGGTTGTAAAGGTCTTCAGCCACAGTCATCGCATCCTGCGAGGGACCCTGCAGTGTATTTACGGGTGTGTTTTCATGGTCGTAGTTGCCTTGGAAACCGCTTTCGAATTTAAGCCAGGGCAGGATCTGATTTGAATAATCAAGCTTGGCCTCCACATTGTTGGAATTGATGTTCTGCGACTGTTCCTGCCAGAGGTCATAATCGGGAGTCAGACCATCGTCGAAACCTCGGTTTTCATGATATGTGTTGACACCGGGTCCGCCCCAGTGACTGTAGCCTACAGTCATGTCGAGCGAATGGTTTTTGCTCCACTCATGGCGGTATCCCATTTCCACATGCCCGTTGCGCATGTCATTATTATTTGTGGAATACTGTGTATTGGAATTCCAGTGGTCGGGCAGATTGGAAGAGTATAGAGTGTTTGAGTATGCGCGGCGATGGCCGAACATACCGAAAGCGCTTGCCGAGAACTGGTCGGCGTCAGTCAGGTGATAAGTCGCACCTGCGCGGAGGAACAGGTTGTTGCCCCTGTTATGGGATTCAGCATCCGAGTTGAGGAACTCTCCGGAGTCGTAGTCACGCCGGGAGATTGAGCCTCCGGTATTTCGGCGCATACGGAATCCGACGCTTGCGAAAGTTTCCCACTTGGCGGAATTATAGTTGAAATTTACGCTTGCATTCCCACCGCCCTGAGTATTGCCGCTGATTTCAGCTGATCCGAAATAACCTCCGCGGCGATCCTTTTTCAGGATGATGTTGATAATACCGGATGTGCCTTCGGGAGAATACTTGGCGGAAGGGTTGGTGATGACCTCGATGCTTTCAATCGTTTCAGCGGGAATCTGCTCAAGAATCTGGGCGCGGTTGTCGGCCGTAAGACCCGACTCCTTGCCATTGATCCACACCGTCACACTTGAATTGCCGCGCAGAGAGACTTCTCCATCCTGGTCAACCTCAACCGAAGGTATTGACTCCAGAAGTTCGGAGGCCGACTGTCCGGCGGCAGCGATATTGGCATCTACCTGAAATACTTTCTTATCGAGCTCGAAGCGCATCTGGGACCTCACACCTTCCACCACGACTTCCTGCAGCAGTTTCATATCGGCAGCCATCTGCATTTCTCCGATATTGATATTCTGTCCGGCTACTGTGACCGGGCGCTCCAGATCGACATTACCTACTGAAGATACCTTGACGATATACTTCCCGTCCTTCACTTTAGGAAGCGTGAACCGACCTTCCAGATCGGTTTCAGTACCTACCGGAAGAGGATTGTGTTTGGTATCAAAAAGCTGTACGGTAGCGAAATCGAGAGGTTCGCCCGACTCTTTGCTGATCACCTGGCCGGTGATGGCTCCATCTGCCAAAGCCCAAAGAGGGAGGAAGAGAAGAGAAGTGGAAAGAAGAGGTCTTACTATATGGTTCATAGCAGTCTGACCGGCCCGGAGGCCGATCGTATGTTTGGTTGAAAATTCAGGGTTTACGTGAGATTTGACTGATAGAGGGGATGAAGGTTTATCCGGAATATTCTAAGAAATGTTAACATAAAAATAATGAAATTATAACCCAAGGCATCGGTATCCGGAGGGTGTGGATAAATGTAAATATGTGAGTGCAAAAGGGATTGGAAGAGATGTATATGTCCGGCTGCGTGGCAATATGCCATGTGTATATGATTACAAATATTAACATAGAGAGGAGCCGCGGCATATGCGATCAGCCCGATATGGGGCTTAATGGCTGAAGATTTAAAAAAATTAGCATAAAGAGGTGGATACTTCGGGAAAAAGAAGTAATTTTGTGACTGATTTGTCGGAAGAATATTCTTGCGGCATCTTGAGTGATTAACGCCCTCCTTCGGTCGGCGCCCTTCTGGCGCGGCGGAGAGAGGATAAAAACGACAAAATTACAGAATGAAAGCTTACGTATTTCCCGGCCAGGGAGCCCAGTTTGTGGGTATGGGCAAGGATCTTTATGATAACAATGCTCAGGCTCGCGAAATGTTTGAGAAGGCCAACGAAGTGCTTGGCTTCCGTATTACGGACCTGATGTTTGCGGGTACGGAGGATGACCTGAAACAGACTAAGGTGACACAGCCCGCCATTTTTCTGCACAGTGTGATACTCGCCGCTTCGCTTGGCGACGAGTTCCGTCCCGACATGGTGGCAGGTCACAGCCTTGGAGAATTCTCGGCCCTTGTGGCCGCCGGTGCCTTGAGTTTTGAAGACGGGCTTCGCCTGGTGGCCAAGCGAGCCATGGCGATGCAGAAGGCCTGCGACCTTCGTCCCTCGACGATGGCTGCCGTACTTGCGCTTCCCGATGAAAAAGTGGAAGAGCTCTGCGCCGAAGTTGATGATGTAGTGGCTCCTGCCAACTACAACTGCCCCGGTCAGGTCGTGATTTCAGGCACAGTGGAAGGTATCGATGCCGCCTGTGAGAAAATGCTGGCGGCCGGCGCCAAGCGTGCGCTCAAACTTAAGGTAGGCGGAGCATTCCATTCCCCTCTGATGGCACCTGCCCAGGAAGAACTCGCCGAGGCAATCGAGGCAGCACCCTTCCACAAGCCGATAGCGCCGGTATATCAGAATGTGGATGGCAAGCCCCATACTGATCCTGCAGAAATCAAAGCCAACCTCATCAAACAGCTCACGGCTCCGGTGCGCTGGACACAGGATGTGGAAGCCATGGTGGCCGATGGCGCCGATGAATTCATCGAGCTTGGCCCGGGCAATGTGCTTCAGGGTCTGGTGAAGAAGATAGCCCGCGGGGTCACCACATCGGGCATGCAGTAAGACATGATACTGAAAGTGTGGCCTCACTGCGGTGCGACCACACTTTCTTTTTCTATCAAAACAGAGCGGCCCATGGTCGCCACCTATGTATTGCGGCATAGATCACACCCGCCGGATACACCTTTTGCACACCGCAATCCATTCTCCCGCCGGCCCGACATTAGCCCCGATTCTTATCCATATGGAAGGGCACAGTATCCGACGGGATTGCAATTTACAGAAAAAATAAGATATGAAGAAATATAACGTAGCGATTGTAGGGGCCTCCGGTGCGGTAGGCCATGAATTTCTCCGGGTTCTTGAAGAGCAGGACTTCCCGATAGCTGAATTGCGCCTGTTCGGGTCCACTCGTTCGGCGGGCAGCCGTCTTTCATTCAGAGGGAAGGAATACGAAATAGAGCTCCTGTCGGACGACTCCGATTTCTCCGGAGTCGACATAGCCTTCACATCAGCGGGAGCCGGCACATCCAAACAGTATGCCGACGTAATCACCCGTCATGGGGCAGTGATGATCGACAACTCCTCGGCCTTCCGTATGGATGCCGATGTGCCCCTTGTAGTGCCTGAAGTCAATGCCGCCGATGCATTGGAGCGTCCGCGCAATATCATAGGCAATCCCAACTGCACCACGATCCAGATGGTGGTGGCTCTTAAGCCGATCCACGACCTGTCGCCGATACGGCGTGTGCGCGTGGCCACCTATCAGGCTGCCTCCGGAGCCGGAGCCGCAGCGATGGACGAACTCGTAGGCCAATACGCCGAGATAGCTGAAGGCAAGAAGCCGACAGTGGAAAAATTCGCCTATCAGCTTGCTTACAACGTGATTCCTCAGGTAGACGTGTTTGTCGACAACGACTACACCAAAGAGGAAATGAAGATGTACAACGAGACCCGCAAGATCATGCACTCCGACGAGATAAGCGTATCGGCCACATGTGTGCGCATACCGGTGCTTCGGGCCCACAGCGAGGCAATCTGGGTAGAGACAGAGAGTCCGCTTGAGATTTCAGCCGTACGCGAAGCGTTTGAGAAAGCTCCGGGGCTGGTAGTGGCCGACGATCCGGCATCAAAGGTATATCCTATGCCTCTCGACATTACAGGCAAAGACCCCGTATACGTAGGGCGTCTGCGCCGCGATATCGCGGATGACCGCGGGCTGAGTTTCTGGGTCGTAGGCGACCAGATCAAGAAGGGCGCCGCCCTGAATGCCGTGCAGATCGCCCAGTGGCTTATAGCCAACGACGCGCGACTGTCGTGACACCGTGATTCCGGGTGGCTGTGGCCCGAACCGGCACAGCCGGACGGCCGCAGTCACTCATCACATAAATACTAACCTTACACCTTTTACAAATGAAACAAGACGACGAAAACATCATGACGCCGACCGGTCTTCCGGAGAACGCCTTCCGCGAACTTGGAGCCGACGAGGAGTATCGTCCGGTGATGGCGCCGGCCCACGACCAGAAGGAAGTCACCCCGTACTCGGTGATTACCGGTCTGGTCATGGCCATCGTATTCTCGGCAGCTGCTGCATATCTTGGCCTTAAGGTAGGCCAGGTGTTTGAGGCAGCCATCCCTATCGCCATCATAGCGGTAGGACTGTCGAATGCCCTTGGAAAGAAAAACTCACTCGGGCAGAACGTTATAATCCAGTCGATAGGAGCCTGCTCGGGAGTGATAGTGGCCGGAGCCATCTTCACCCTTCCTGCCCTGTTCATACTTCAGGCCAAATATCCTGAGATTACGGTGCAGTTCTACCAGATATTCCTGAGTTCGCTTTTGGGCGGAATCCTCGGCATACTGTTCTTCATACCCTTCCGCAAGTACTTCGTGAAGGACATGCACGGCAAGTACCCCTTCCCTGAAGCTACCGCCACCACACAGGTGCTCATCTCCGCTCAGGCCGGAGCCGAGAGCGGCGAGGGTGGGCAGGCCAAGACCCTTATCATCGCCTCCCTCATAGGGGGCATCTACGACTACCTTGTAGCCACCTTCGGATGGTGGGCCGAGACAGTGACCAGCACCGCCTCTGCCGTGGGCACCACGATAGCCGAAAAGACCAGACTCGTACTGAGCTGCAACACCGGAGCCGCCCTTCTTGGTCTGGGCTACATAGTAGGTCTGAAATACGCCTTCGTGATATTCGCCGGATCGATATTCGTATGGTGGATTGTGATACCCCTTATGGGCACATACGGCGCTCCTGAGCTGCAGGCCATGGATCCTGATCTGATTTTCAAGGATTATGCCCGCATGATAGGCATCGGCGGTATCGCAATGGCCGGCGTGATCGGCATCATAAAGAGCTGGCCTATCATAGTGCAGGCCGTAGGGCTGGCCGGACGTGAGCTCAAGGGTAAGTCGGGAGCCGTCAAGGAGGTGCGCTGGCAGATGGATATCTCCATGAAGCACATCGTATTCTTCGTAGTGATAGCCCTTGCCGCCGTGCTGCTTTTCTTCTGGTTTGGAGTAATCCATACGCTGTGGCAGGCCGCTGTGGCATGGCTCGTGGTAGTAGTGATAGCGTTCCTGTTCACTACAGTGGCGGCAAATGCCATCGCCATAGTGGGCAGTAACCCCGTGAGCGGCATGACCCTTATGACCCTGATTATCGCATCAGCCATATTCGTGGCGATCGGCCTTAAAGGCACAAGCGGCATCGTGGCATCGATGGTGATAGGCGGTGTGGTCTGCACGGCGCTTTCGATGGCCGGAGGCTTCGTGACCGACCTTAAGATCGGCTACTGGCTCGGGTCGACCCCGAAGAAACAGGAAAGCTGGAAATTCCTTGGTACCCTTGCTTCGGCAGCTACCGTAGGCGGAGTGATCATGGTGCTCAACCAGGTGTACGGATTCTCAGGCGACAATGCGCTCGTGGCCCCGCAGGCCAACGCCATGGCCAAGGTAATCGAACCCCTCATGATGGGAGGCGACACCCCCTGGATCCTCTACATGGTAGGAGCGATACTTGCAGCGATACTCAACTGGCTCGGCGTCCCCGCGCTGGCATTCTGTCTGGGGATGTTCATACCGCTGTCGCTCAACACACCGATGCTCGTGGGTGGCGCGATAGCCTACTATGTCAGCCACAGCTCGAAAGACCAGGCAGTCAACGACCGCCGTCGCGACCGCGGCACACTGCTTTCGAGCGGCCTTATAGCCGGCGGCGCACTCTTCGGAGTATTCGCGGCAGTGACACGTTTCTGCGGATTTGAGTATGTCAATCCCCTTTCGGACGGCTTGACGCAGATTCTCGGCTGTGCGGCCTACGCCCTGCTGATATGCTACCTCATCTGGGATTCCAAGAGAGTGAAGTAAGCCGGGCGCCGATAGCAGCTTTCGGCTGAAGAAAAAACAATACGCCCCGCGGCACGATCAGCGTGCCGCGGGGCGTCGGTCATATAATAACGGACGGCGCGTATGCCCGGACCGGGGATATTCACGCATCGTCAGTCAGGCGTCATGTCACCGGAATGGTAGGATTGATGAAAAACACCCGCTCCGTGGCGCGAGTGACAGCCGTATAGAACCACCTGTAGAAACTCAGGTCAAGTTCATCCGGATTGATGCCCGACATATCAATGTAGACGTGGGCCCACTGTCCGCCCTGTGCCTTATGGCAGGTGATGCAGTATCCGTATTTGGCCTGGAGCGCGTTGAAATAGGGATCGTTCATAGTAGCCTTTATGCGTTCCGAGAGTTCACCCTCATAAGCAGCCAGCACCCGGGTGTGGAGGCGGTCCATCTCCTCGGAAGGTATTGCCGGACCGTCAGCCATAAGCGAACGCAGCATCAGCTGCGCCCCGATTCTCATCCCCGAAGAGGGGAACAGGAGTTCGACCTCCGTGAAAAAGCGCCCGTACATCTTCTCCGTCTTCCCGACCCAGCATACCTCCGCCATATCCCCGTTGGCAATAAAGCCGGAAGAATTATTCACCTTACTCCAGTAATAGTCATTTTTTGCTATTACAATTCGGTCGCCGCGTTGCAGTGGTTCCTCGGCCATCATCACAAGATTGCGGATGGCCTGATTATACCTGTTGGCCCTTGAATTGGAGCGGGTGATTATAATAGTGTTTTCACACCCCACCTGAGCCCAGGAATCGGCCAGCCGGTCGGCCAGATCAGTGCTTGAGATCACTTCCACATCGTCAAACCCGTCGGCAACGATTTCCGCACTCAACCCCGTATCCGGGGCAAGCATCAGCTGCCGCATCCTCGTGGCATTGAACAGCACCCCGCTGTAAGCCTCCTGCCTCATAGGGACATCAAGAGTGAAGGATATTGGAAAGAACCCGAGTTCCCTCAGACGTCGGGGATTCATGGCAGGCGCATCCTTCATTCCCACAGGGGGGAGCTGCGCCACATCACCGACCAGAATCACAAGATTTCCGGAAGCCGAATGAATATGCTGCAGCATCTGCCGCAGCAGAGAGCGCGAGGGGTCGGCAGAGTCGGTGATCAGCGAAGCCTCATCTACGATAAAAAGCGTATTGGTGTCGTGATTTGCCGAGAGAACAAAAGGTGCGCCCGGGGCATTCGACTCCGGTCGGAAAATTCGCCGATGGATAGTCGATGCCTTTCCTCCGGCGAAGTCGGCGGCCACCTTGGCTGCCCGTCCGGTGGAAGCCAGAATCACACACTTCGCATTGACCTCCTTCATAGCCTTCACAAGAGCGGCCATAATGGAAGTCTTGCCCGAGCCGGCATAGCCATTGAGCATAAAGACTTCACGCGAAGCGGCCCGGCAGACAAACTCCGCCAGCAGATCAATAAGCTGAGCCTGTCCGGCAACCGGCTCAAAAGGGAGAAAAGCGCGTATTTTCTGCGCGATAACAGATGAATCCATATCTGAGGGTGAAATAAATCACAAATTTATAAAAAATATAATATCGTCATGCTTCCAAGTGAAAATAATTTAGTAATTTTGTTGGCGTGTATATCACCCTCCCCTTCAGACTGTGTGGCCGGTATGACCCATCGGTCTTCAAATCCGGATAAAATGCGCCAGACTGTAAGGGAACACAAGCAGGAAGAAACACTAAGGTAAACTTCATATAATATTTTTAGGAAACTGAAACTATGAAAATCGAAAAAGTAATCGGTCGCGAAATTCTTGATTCGCGTGGCAATCCCACAGTAGAGGTAGACGTAATTCTCGAAAGCGGCGTTATGGGCCGTGCAGCCGTTCCCTCCGGTGCATCTACAGGCGTCAACGAGGCACTTGAGCTTCGTGACGGCGATCCCAAGCGCTACCTTGGCAAAGGTGTGCTGAAAGCTGTGGAGAATGTCAACGGCCCGATCGCCGAGCTTCTCAAAGGCTGGAACGTACTTGATCAGGTAGGCATCGACGAAGCCATGATCAAGCTCGACGGCACAGAGACCAAATCCAACCTCGGCGCCAACGCGATTCTCGGCGTATCCCTGGCATGTGCCAAGGCAGCTGCCAACTATCTCGACCTTCCGCTTTACAAATATATCGGCGGCGCCAACACTTACGTGCTTCCCGTGCCGATGATGAACATCATCAACGGCGGCGCACACTCCGACGCCCCCATCTGCTTCCAGGAATTCATGATCCGTCCCGTAGGCGCATGCTGCTTCAAGGAGGGTATCCGCATGGGCACAGAAGTGTTCCACGCCCTCAAGAAAGTGCTCAAAGGCCGTGGCCTCAGCACTGCAGTAGGTGATGAAGGTGGCTTCGCTCCCAACCTCGACGGCACAGAGGACGCCCTCAACGTAATCATGCAGGCCATCAAGGAGGCAGGTTACGAGCCCGGCAAGGACGTGACTATCGGCCTTGACTGCGCTTCTTCAGAGTTCTTCAAAGACGGTGTATACGACTACACCTGGAAGCAGGGTGCCGACGCTCCCAAGCGCACAAGCGAGGAGCAGGCCAAATTCCTCGAGCAGCTCGTCAACGAATACCCCATCGACTCAATCGAGGACGGTATGGCCGAGAACGACTGGGAAGGCTGGAAGATCCTGACCGACCTCATCGGCGACCGTTGCCAGCTCGTAGGCGACGACCTCTTCGTGACCAACGTGAAATATCTCGAGCGTGGCATCGCTGAGGGTTGCGCAAACTCAATCCTCGTGAAAGTCAACCAGATCGGTTCGCTCACAGAGACTCTCCGCGCCGTAGAGATGGCACAGCGCAACCGCTACACTGCCGTTATCTCTCACCGTTCGGGCGAGACTGAGGACGCTACAATCGCCGACATCGCTGTAGCTACCAATGCCGGACAGATCAAGACCGGTTCCGCAAGCCGCTCTGACCGTATGGCCAAGTACAACCAGCTTCTCCGCATTCAGGAAGAGCTCGGTGCAGAGGCAGCTTACGGCTATCCCCTGATCAAGCGCATCAACAAATAAAAACAGACCCTTTTGCCTTCCGGCTTCGGAAGGTCTTAATACGATTCTATGATGAGCGCGGATACCGACCGGTGTCCGCGCTTTTCCAATTTATAAATCACCCCTGACGTATGAATACGCCCTACGACTTTAATTATCACGGCCCCGTAGTGGTATTTGATCTCGACGACACCCTGCTTCGCGAACGCGACTACTGCCGCTCCGGCTTCCGCCTCATAGAGCAACACCTCGCATCCTCCTATCCCGCCATGCAGGGGATAGCCTCCCGCATGGAGCATCAGCTGAATAACCGCGCCGATTACTTCACAATGCTTGAAGACGAACTTTCCTCCCTCATCCCCGACGCATTGCGCCGTAAAGAAGAGATGGAGCGCCTTGTGTCGCTTTACCGCAACCACACTCCGGATCATCTCCCATATACCGCCGGAGCCGAAGAGACACTGCGGCTACTGCAGCATCACGGCGTAGTGATGGCCCTGATTACCGATGGCCGCTCCGGCACACAGAGATGCAAGATCGCAGCCTTGCATCTCGACCGGTATATCAGAGATGCCGACATCCTCATATCCGAAGAGACGGGGAGCGACAAATCACGCCCCGACAACTTCCAGGCCATAGTGCGCCGTTATCCCGAGGCTTCCCGCTTCATCTATATCGCCGACAACCCTCGCAAAGACTTCCTCATGCCCAATATGCTCGGATGGCTCACATGTCAGGTGCCATATGACGCCGACAATGTGCATCCCCTTCCTGAGGGGGTGGCTCCCGAATACGGGGCAACGCGGATTTTGGCCGAAATCGGCGAAGTCGCGGGACTGGCGGGTGTGAAAAGTTACGATTGTTAAAATGTCATAAAAATGGCCGGAATCGACGGATTTGTATATGGAATCACGTCAAAACGGCAGAGTGAGATATAAAAATAGTGACATTGCGCAAGGAATGCATGGAAAAATGACAGGCACGGCAGAAAAAATCCCCGAAAAAACTTTGCAGGTTTCTAACAAATTGCTACCTTTGCATTATCAATCTTAAAAACTACACCTGACCGCTATGACTACTCCGGCTAGATCTCCATTGAAGACCACATGTCGCTGCACTGCTCCCGACGCATCGCGGCCACGCATACTTATCATCTATACGGGGGGCACTATCGGCATGATAGAGAATGCCGAGACCCGCGCACTCGAACCGTTCAACTTCGACCATCTTATAGAGAACGTACCGAAGATAAAGCTGCTCGACATAGAGATAGAAAGTGTCGAATTTTCCAATCCCATAGACTCCTCCTCGATGAATCCGCTGCACTGGCAGAGCATAGCCAAAGTGATAGAGGAGAATTACTCGAAATTCGATGGTTTCGTAGTGCTGCATGGCACCGACACGATGGCCTATACGGCCTCGGCCCTCAGCTTCATGCTTGAGAATCTTGACAAGCCGGTCATAATCACCGGGTCGCAGCTTCCGATAGGAGATGTGCGCACAGACGGAGAAGAAAACCTTATCACGGCACTTCAGGTGGCCTCGGCCCGCGACACCGACGGGCGCCCGATGGTAAGGGAGGTGGCCATACTCTTCGAGGATTTCCTATGGCGCGGCAACCGCTCTACCAAGCACTCGTCTGACAACTTCTGTGCCTTCTCATCGAATAATTTTCCGGCACTGGCGAGTTTCGGGCTCGGCATCCACTTCAACCGCGACGTGCTGCGTCAGCATAAGCCGAGCGGCGAACTGAAGGTGCACTACAAATTCGACACCAACGTAATGGTGATGGATCTTTTCCCCGGCATTCAGGAGAACGTGGTGCGCCACATGTTCAATACCCCCGGCATACGGGGAATCGTGCTGAAGACATTCGGTTCAGGCAATGGCCCGTCCGACCCGTGGTTTATCGCCGCCCTCTCGGAAGCCATATCGCGTGGCATCGTGATAATCAACATCTCGCAGTGCTCCAACGGCTCAGTGATGCCCGGACTATATTCAGCCGGCCTCGGCATCTCCCAGGCCGGAGTGATTTCGGGTCATGACCTCACCGCCGAAGCCTCGGTGACCAAGCTGATGCATCTGTTGGGCACGGAAGAGAACACCGAGCGGGTGATCGAACTTATGAGCCGCTCTCTTTGCGGCGAGATGACCACCGCCATGGAGTGACATCCACACAACGCATAACACAAGGCCTGCGCGTCAATGCGGCATTTAATTGTCGGCGCCTCGGCCAAATCATATACAGTCTCTGCGGCCACACTCCCGCTCACTGCCGGCTGCTCTGCAAAGGGAAGCAGGCAAGGAGACCGTTAGGTAAATTTACTCGTTACGTTATTAAGTTAAATATGGTAGAATGCGAAGGAGATGTGCAGTGATTGCACATCTCCTTCTGTGTACTCAGTGCTCCCCCTTTAGCGTCAGAAAGCTGCCAGTTTGCGGGTGAGCCGACCCTCGGAGCTGTCGACAGTCACCAATACTATGCCCCGGGCGCCCATCGGAATATCAACCATACCGTCGGCACCGGCCTGCGCACGTGATATCAGTACGCCCGCCGCATCATGAATCCCGACGGATGCTCCCGGAATCGTGGCGATGCATATCATGCCGTCGCGATAAGTCACAGATGCAGGGAACTCAGCCGATACCCCCTTCACGCCGGAGCCCGTGAAGCGGGAGGCCTCCATAATGTCGGAGGCTACGATGGCCTGGGTCGAAGGTTCGGTGACGAGCAGTATTATTTCAGTGTTATTGATATCATTCACCGTAGCCGGTATCTCGAAAGAGAGCTCGAATTCCTGCGGCACATCGGCTTCCCATGCGCCGGCCAGCGCTGAACCATAGAAATCGGGAAAAATACCGCGGGCCACATGCTGGTACTTGATAAGGGTAGCCGGCACGGAGGGATAACCGTAGTCACCTCCGCGCATGAAAGGAATGATGTACGGAGCCAGATCGCTTCCCACCTGCGAAGCGGCTTCCTGTGCGGTATATTCAGCGAAATAATTTGTCTGATTATAGCCGCTGTTATTACCCTGCACGTCATTCTCCACCATCACCAGAGAGGCATTGAGCGGACGGTCGGTGGCATTATATCCGTTTCTTACGTTAAACCTTACGTTCAGCTTCACCGGCTGAGACTCGAATCCTTCGGGAGCGGAAACTTCAACGATAGAGGCCGTATTATATGAATACTCGGCCATCTGTCGTTTCATCTCCTGCGTATACGAAGGGTCAAGGCCGCGGCTTGAGCGGTTGAACGTAGCGGCCGGCAGCGCCGAAGTGCCGTTAAGCTTCTGCACCTCGGCAAGATAATTCTCCACCCCCTGGCTCATCGGATCATAATAACTCATATAGCCGTGGATGGCGATCGGTATGGCCTTACCGGTCTCTGCGTCGCCGGGATATGTGGCTTTGTAATACTCAAGGGCCGCTGTGCCTCTTGGGCAATAACCGCAACCGGTAGCGGTAAGCTCCTCCACCACCACATTCTTCGGATATACGGCTCCCGGGGTAGAAAGCCATCCGCTTACCACCGACGGTTCAGCTCCGTCAAACCGGGGAGTAAGCGTAAGTGTATACTCCACGGGATTTTCCGAGTCCAGAGTAAAGGCATCATCGAAAAGCATATGCTTCATTACCAGGATATAGGTAGATGAATTACCGAACTTCCCCGAGAACGCCTCCTCGCGCACCGTCTTGCCATCGACGCAAAGCACCGCATCCACATAACCGCACTCCACAGGCGTCTTCATACCTATGTTGACATCGATATCGATCGACTCCCCGAGGTCAGCGACTTCCGTAGTATAATTGTCAGCCTCAAGGATATACTGACCCATATGGAGGTTGGCGAATCCGGTCAGTCCCACTCCCGCTCCCGTAGTCACAAAGGCCAGATGAATCTTCTTCCCCTTATGGCCATTGATGGGAGCCACCAGTTTTTTAGTGGCCATATAGGAAGTGGTGGAGCCTCTCAGACCCGTCTCCATCACGACTTCAGTGAAATCCTCCTTATCGGTACCTGAATCGGAGACGAGCACCTTGAAATTATTCAGCCCGACACCCATTGACTGACTGAGATCGGAGTATGCGCAGGCCGTAAAGAGCAGGGCGGCATTGTCGTAAGGTATGTCTATTTCAGGTGAGACGAGCCATTCATCGGCTTCAGATCCATCGGCAAACTCCGTGTTGGCCATAGCCATTGTCATGCCGTTGTAGCTCAGAAATACATATGCCGGTCCGGAGCCGTCAGGATTGAAATACTGAGATGCGGCTGCCGAAGGAGCCGCGCCGGAGCCATAAGTGATCCAGCCGTCATCAGGATATGGCGACGACTCTGCCATAGTGGCGAAATCAAGAGAATAAAATTCAGGGGTCTTAACGGCTCCCAGGGACGATAGTGTGACCATAAGAACCATCAGGGTGAGTAAAACGTGTCGCATAAAGGTTAGATATAAAAAGTGACCGGAGTCTTCAGCCAGTACAGACTGATGTAGACTCCGGTCACAAAGTAAATAATAAAATTTCAAATTGGCAATAGTAAACGGGGGATAGATGCATAGAATATGCACCCTTTATGCCCTTTCAGATACCCCGATGGAAGCCCTCTCCATGTCTGGACTGTCGGGAGTTGCTTCCGGTCGCCATGTCTTATTCCACTTTCACGATGCATCCTGCCGAATGGGCCGTAATCATCGGGTAATACTGCGACTGGGCGGTGGCGATACCGGTGGAATACTCCCCGTCGCGGTCGGCATACACGTCATACGTAATGATGTACTGCCCCTTAGGCAGATGTGTAAGATAGAAATTGGTAGCCGAATTCCGCGTCTCCCGGAGCACCCAAAGTCCATCTTCCACTGTATAGGAGGTAAGCTGCGACTGAGGCTGCATGAAGGCTCCTCTCTGATCCCGGATAAGCACATAGTCAAGATCCCTGTCAGTGACCAGCGTCATCGTCACCCGGATAAGATCGCCCTTACTGAAAGAGGTGGCACTCTTGCCGGCCTTCTCCCCCCCTTGGGTCATCTCAATAGGCAGGAGCTGCTTTGTCACACTCAGCTGCGGCATCGACTGAGCCTTGACCGAAGCCGCCGGAGCCACATATTGCCTGAGCACGGCACCCCAAGCCGGCACATCCTCCTGACGCACTATCTCCAGCCGCTTGCCGGAGGCCTGTGCGGGCGAAAGGTCGACATAGACGTTACCGGTCAGAGCCTGCGCCTCAGAGGGGAGTGAAATCTGCTTGCCATCGATCATGATGCGCGGAGCGGGGGCAGACTGCAAGGAGGTCCATCCCAGATCGCTTGCAAGCACGGCATTGACAGTGGCCGTGACGGCCGCCGGAGTCATGGCCACATTCCAATCCTCACCCTGGCGCGACAGCACAAGATAGCGGCACATCTCCATAATGGCCGAATCACCCGGCATCACCTCATTAAAGGCGATAAGGCAGTCGGCCGTCACCACCTTCGGCGGGAGCAAGTGCCACGACTCCTTCAGATTGTCAAACCACATCCCCTTGTCGGGCTTGCATGAGGCAAACTCACGCACCGACCGCAGTATCTCGCGTGCCAGAGCATCATTCCCCATGCGATGGAGCATGCGTGCCGCCGCAGCCTTGTCGGCAATCGAAAGGTTGCGCCATTCGGCCGGCAGACGCGTAGCCATATCAGAGTGCATCTTCTTAAGCCACCCCGTAGGCGCAGCGGCTCCGAGAATGGAGCGGTTGAGGAAATACCGAATCTCCGATTCCAGAGGATACTTCGACCTATACTCCGTCACAGTCTTCTGATACGCCTTGGCGACCGTGGCATCTGTATACGCAAGAGTTTTATTCACCATATTGCTCCATCTTTTATCCTTCGGCTGATACCCGCTTTCGGAGATGCGAGCCGCACAGTCTACCACATTCAGCGAAATCCAGAGCGATTCATCCATCTGCGGCATCCAGGCAAACCCACCGTCAGCCTTCTGATTTTTCAGAAGCTGCGTAATTGAAGCCGAGATAACGGCGTCGGCACGCACCGAGTCGGTAAGCGAAGAAAGCGAGTGCATGCGTGCCGTCTCCGACTCTGCATCATTGACCCACGGAGTGGCATTAAGCGATGCGATTTTCAGCGAACCGTTCTTTTCAAGCGGAGATGTAAGCAGTGCGGCATCACCGTCAGGGGCGTACAGCGATTCAATCCCCTTGCGCAGATCGGGATAGCGGCGTATCAGTCCGCTGGCCACACTTGTGGCATACAGGGCATTCAGATTGCACAGAGCCGATTCGGAATCCGCCTCGATAAGTCCCGACAGCGATGTGAGCACATACCAGGCGGGATTTGCGCAGTAATTCAGCGTCACCTTATCATTCTTACCCATCTTCGGGAGATCGACCGTCAGGGTCTTTTGCGAGGGGAGGAGATAGAATGATGTGGCTTCCAGCACCGGCTGTGAGGAGGGGAGCACCTGAATCATCTGCTGCTCGCCGTCAGATCCGGCATCGCATTTCGCGATAGCCCTTACCCCTAATGCCTGACACTCAGCCGGCACATCAAACTTCACACTTACCGGAGCATTGGCCGCAGGTGCCAGAGAGGGGGCATCCGCTTCACCGCGTGCCAGCACCTTACCCGAAGCGATGTCGAATATTTCGATTGTGCCATGGATATCAATCGGCTCATCCGAATTATTGAACATTGTGGCCGCCACAACCCCCTTGTCGCCGGTAAGCAGGAAGCGGGGCATGTTGGTGGAGATCATCACCGGTTTGGCAGCCACAGTCTCACGGCGCAGAGAGGCGGAGAGCATATTCCGGTCATAGCCTACGAGCTGCAGCGTCCAGGTCGTATTGAAATCAGGCACCTCAAAAGAGATATCCGCCACACCGTCGGCATCCGTAGCGAGCAGCGGTTTAAAGAAGGCCAGCGGACAGGTCGTGTCGCGCAGCGGGATACCGGCTTCCTCTGCCGCGACTCCCTCATCAGCAGGGGTGCCCGCACCTGAGTCGGCATCGGCCACTGACTCAGTGGCCATGCTTTTCATCATCACATTGCCTGCCGTGGCCGCCTCCGCATATACCATATTGCACTGATCGTCAACAACGGCACATTCCATCACGGCCCTGAATTTATCGGTGTCCGATTCCCGGCTTCCGCGTATCCTGAGATTCCTGAGAAACATCGGCTTACCCGTCTGACCCCAGAAATTCCATGCAGGCAGAGGGTCGGGAGTAAAGGAAATGCGAGGACGCATATCTGACAGAAGAAGATAGCGGCTGTCGGCACCACGAGAGAAAGGATTGTAAGTACTGTGTACGGATCCCTTCACCGGATAAGATAGTATCCTTGACGGATTAAATGTCCATTCAAAGGGGGTAATGGCATTCAATGCCGAATTAGACAGTACCGCAATTACAGCCGAATTGTCAGAAAGCACGGAATCTCCCGGTTGCACCACCCTCACAAGCCGGAATCTCCATGACTCCTGTGAGCGTGGAGTGATCCTGTCGCGGAAAGTATCGGTGATGAAACTCAGGCGTTGGTGTCGGGCAGCCGGCAGGATGTTGACAGAAGCTATGCGGGCATCAAGATTATGTTCGCCCCTGAAAGTGACCGTCACCATGGCACCCGGCTTTGGTGTGGGTGCGTTGAATACGGTATTTGATTCCGAAGCGACTATCCAGCCGCTTGCTATTACAGAATCACAGTCGGCCACCTGGTAGAAGATATGTGAATCCTTATAGGCGCTTCCCACAGTCACCGGTACAGAGTCCGCATTCTCCCCGGCATACAGCTGCGACTCCGGTATCCACAGAGGGGTAGCCATCGGCGGGCGCGTGTCATCCCGGCGCCACAGAGTCAGAGTCATTCTTGCCACACTGTCATTGTCAGCTCCGCGGCTGCCGTCAGCTTGCAGCACGCCGGGCAGTGCTACCGTAGTGACATACTGTCCCGAAGGGAGAAGCGATGCCGGGATACTGATTGTCGGCGAAGAGGCAGTGCCTTCCGTCACCAGATGTCCGTCAGAGCAGGCGGTGATACGGTAGTCGACCGGATGCACCACCTGCACGCCCACTTCGTTGATCAGACTTACCGGTATGCTAATGTCGCCGTCCGGAGCCTCAAGCGTCATGTCTTGAAGCGATATGTGCAATCCGTCGGCAATCGCAAAGAACGTGCCGTTCCCCTGTTGCGTCTCCCCGTCGGGAGAGGTGGCGGTAGCCGAGACAGAAAAATATCCGTCTTCATAGGGGGTGCCGTAGAGATTGGAGAGTCCGAGCGGGAGAGCAAACCGCCCCTGTGCATCAGTCGTGACCTTGGCCGAATACAGCGATGGCAGGTTGGCGGCGGATTGCGGATACCAGCGCCACCAGCGGCGGTTGAAGCGTATGTCGAGAGTCACTTCCGTATTGGCGAGTGGCATCCCCGAATAAGTCATCACATTACCCGAAATCAAGGCCGAATCATCCTCAAGGGAAGTCTCATCGACAGTGATTCGGAACGTGGGTGCCTTATAGTCGGCCACCTCCACCATCTGCGAGCCGAGAGTCTCGGCCGGGATGGATGCATCGCCGGGCAGGATGGCCGATACACGGAACGATCCCGTCAGCCCCTCGCGGGGTATTGCAAGGTCAGCCGTGGCCCGGCCATAGTCATCGGTAATGGCCGATATCTTATCCACTTCCTTATTATTGGCATCAAAAAGAGAAATGACGATATTCACCCCTTTTGCGGCAGAAAGGAGATTATCCCTGTTGGCCGCCACCACCGCCACGCATTTCAGCGAATCCCCGGGGTGATAGAGAGCCAGATCCGTAAGTACATCAGCCACATATCGCTTCGGATTGTAAGCGTATGCAGAGTGGATATAGACATCACGTATCTGATTGGTGGCTGACTTGATCAGCGCATAGGAATTCCTGTAGTATATCGGCACCCGTCCATTGTCGTCGGTGGTGAATTTAGCCGGCAAATCCCGGAATCCGACGGTGGAATTCATGGATACTCCATCCTGTGTGCAGAATTTTACCGTTACATTCCGTTCAGGGGCTCCCGTGATACAATCGGTCACGTACAGATATCCGAGTGGCGGATCCGACATATCGGGCCGCTCGGTTGTCAGGGTCGACCGGATGTCCTGCACAAAAGCCGAGCAATCGCTCACATTGATAATCGACAGATCCGCATTCTTGAGGTTGGGATATCGCCCCGCAAGCGATGGAGAGGCCGAAGGGATTACGGTATAATATCCCGGTGCCAGAGGTTCTGACAAAATCGTATCATTGAGTATGAAGGGATATGGGAGGTCGGAAGTGATATGTTTCAGTACCCGGGTTGTAGCATTGGAAGGTATGGACTTCTGCATAAGGTAAGTGCTTCTTTTATGCGGTGCCTGCAGCGATACGAGAAGCAGATAGCACTCGCGTGCATTTGCGAGAGAATACGTGACCTTGGCACATTCTCCCGGTAAGACCGTATCATCGAATCCGATTGAGATGGCCGGGCGGCGCATGTATTCAAGCTGATCCTTAAGATAGGGTATCAGATCCGACTTCGGATAATCATCCACAGTCTGCTGCACCAGCCTGTAGGTGTCACAGATATTGACCGGATAATTCAGCGGCAGCATATTCATCCACAGCAGAGTGCTCACCAAAAGCGGCCGCTTGGGGGAGGGATATGAATAGATATCAAGCAGTTCCTTCATGTAGGCCGATTTCTGCTCAGCCGGGCCGAGCAGCTGCAGGCGTTGCAGTCTTGCGGCAAAGAGGGCATCCTTACCCTTCTTACCGCGCTTAGAGTCGGCTTCGATAAGCGTATCGATTACACCCAGAGAAGAGAGCCGGGGTGCGCTTTGCACGGACATGGTATCGGGAGTGTCCTGAGAAATGTCGGTCCGCACAAAGGGAATTGAGCCTACCGAAGCCGGAATGTCAGCTGCAGTCTGGAATGGTCGCAGCAGATCGGCCACCCGGTAGCATACGAAATCAAAAGCCGTCATGCCCGCCTTCGCAGCCTGGGATGCATTATCTATAAGCGGGGCTATATCACTGATCGGCATGTCAGTCAGGAGCTGCTGCTGGCGCATGGCGGATTCCGTCAGACTCCGGATTTCAGATTTCAGCATGTCGCCGCTCCATAGGCGAGGGTCATCATCAGCGGATTCGGCCAGAGTGCGGGAATCGAAGGTATACCTGTCGGCCAGATACAGGTCAGACAGCAGGCGTGCCTTAAGCAGTGCGGCCAACGAGGCATATGGCTGCGGCAGACGCTGCTGCAGCCTGTCGTAGAGCCGCATTGCGGCCGGGATACTGTCGGAAGTAATCAGCTGCTCTGCCACATACCATTGCATCGCTGCGCGCAGAGCCGTGACGGGATGATTGGTCTCCATCGCCTCGTCATAGACCACGCGTGCATTGGATGCTACAGTAGCCGGGAACGCGAAATCCGGCTTAGCCAAAGCCGGAGAGATGGCCTTTGCGAGGTCGTCGCGCCGTTTTACGTCGCTGAGGTTCATACGCGGAGGGAGGGGGGATTCCGCACGCTCTATCGTGGCATTATGCAGCGCCGGAGGAGCTGCATGAATGATAGAGTCGTTTGCAGAGATTGTAAGACATGGAGTAGTGGAAAAGCAGACCAAGAGGACCGTCAGGATCCTCTTGGCTGTGATATGTGGTCTCATAGGTGTAAACTGTTCGGTTTCAGACTTCCGGGGCAGAAGCCACGGAGCGGATATGTGGTATCATGCCGGGATAACGGAGTGCCCGGAGTTTTGATTCAGATGAAGATTGGAACGGAGAGGGGGGGCTATGCCGGAGCAGAGGGGAGAGGGAGTAGGGGAGATGTATGGGGATTGACCGGATCACTTCCCCTTGGCACCGTTGCCTTTTCCGGGGGTACCCTTGCCGGAACCGGACTTTGCATGTCCGTTTTTCTCCTGTTTCCGCTTATGGTGCATATCCATCATCTTGCGGCGGAACTTCTCCTCCCCCTCCTTCATCTTATAGATCTGTTTGGAGGATAGGAACTTGGCGAACTCCGCGTCATATTTTTTCTCAAGAGCTGCATCCTTGACCCGGATATCCGCCATAGCCTCCGTGGCAGCCTTATAGTCGGCTTCCGACGGATTATTGCGCAGTTTGGCTTCAAGTGCCCTCATACGTTCGAAATTCGACTGTTTCTCGGCACTCAGCTTCTGATATACGGTCACAAACTGCTCCTTCTGGTCGGGCTTCAACTCCATTTCCTGCGCCAGGAACTTGATTTTATATTCCTGAATCTCCTTCAGCATCTTGGGGTCGGGCTTATCCTGAGGGCACTCGGCGTTGGCGGCTACAGCCGCAAGCAATAAAGTTACGAATAATAGAAAAAACTTTTTCATGGCGTGTGGATTACCTGTGAATATATGCCGAGGAGCCGATTGCGTCAGCTCCTCTGCATAGGATTAAACAAAAATCAGGTGTGAGCGGTTGCCGGGATTTCAAGCGAGGCGTACTCCGGTTTCAGCTGATAGCCGAAATCCGCTTCAAACTCCTCGATATTATCATACGACTGACTGAGGTCGGTCTCCACCTCAAAGTCCGTCATATCATCGGGCATCGTGTAGAGATAGTCGTAAGTATCGGCATCCTGCATAGCGAGCACTATATTTTCCGGCGGATTGTCAAGCTGTACGGCCGCTGCATTCTGCGAGGCCACATGAAACATTTTCATCATGCACCATATACCGGCAAACATCGCGGCCATATATACATAAGGCTTGACGCGCTGCCACCCGGTAAGCTTTTTCGGACGTGGCGCCTCCGGATAAGCCGGGAGCTTATCCATCATCTGCTTTGAAAATGCCTCGAAATATCCCTCCGGGACGGTCATGCCGGTGTGGCGACCGTATTTCTCCAAGAGTTTATCTTCCTTACGCATATTGTGTTAACTTTTAGTATATCGGTTTGACACGGAAGCCGCGTGAAAGTTTAACGAGGATTTGCGCCGGATATTATTTTATTTCCTCGCACCGTGCCTGATTGAAAAACTCGCACCGTGCCTGATTGAAAAATCGGTGTCTGACCGGAAAAATAAAAAAACTATCGATGTCAGCCGAACCAAACCTGCCCCCCTGCTGTTATAACAACGAAAGAATGATAATTCGTTTCATGATGTTAGGTTAGTTTGAAAAGATATTATGGAAAACACTTGACTGCGGCCACTTGCGAAAGCGGTCGCAGTCGTGTTATCCCTTGCACCATCCGGATGGTGTGTAAAGACAAAATTAAATTAAAAAAAGAGCGTGGAAGCATTCAAAATCGGTGAATATCGGAAATTTTTAGTATCTTAGTGGCTAATTCCCGACGGCACCCCTTCACGACCGGGGCAGCCCGTAAAGGTGAGAGTATAAAATCAGATGATTGACAATGGCATATAATGCTCCGATAGATGAAAAGCAGTTGATCGCCGACCTGCAGAAAGAATCGACAGCCCATCAGGCTTTCGAGCTGCTGATGCGCACCTTCTCCGAGCCCCTCTACTGGCAGATCCGAAAGATGGTGTTCAGCCACGATGATGCCAACGACCTTCTGCAAAACGTATTTCTCAAGGCATGGAGCAATATCCACAACTTTCGCGGAGACGCCCGTCTGTCGACATGGCTCTACAAGATAGCCGTCAACGAATCAATCAACTTCATCAACCGCGAAAAGAGCCGGCAGGGTCTTCCGGCAGATGATGAAGAGGCATCCTTCCTGCTCAATAATCTTGAGGCCGACGAATACTTCGATGGCGACGAGCTCCAGTCTGAATTGCTCAAAGCCATCGCCCGGCTCCCGGAGAAGCAGCGTGTGGTGTTCAACATGCGATACTTCGATGAAATGAAATACGAGGAAATCTCCGATATCCTCGGCACGAGCGTAGGGGCCCTAAAGGCATCCTATCATCATGCCGTAAAAAAGATTACCGAGAGTATCGCCTCGCTTGAGAACTGACCGCAGCAAGCCCCGTCGCACCCAGCAGCCCGCCGGAGCCTCGGGCGCCGATGCCGGCATACAGCAGCGGGGATGCCGCAGATTCCACAAAGACGCAGTGACAGAAATCAGAACCATATACCTATAACATTTTACCATATGACTGATAGATTTACCAGACTTCGCCGGATTGCAGCTGCCGGAATCGCAGCTGCCGGGATGTTGGCTCCGGTAGCCGTGCAGGCTGTGCCGGCATATCCCGGGATAATCCGCACCACCCAGCCTGACGGCACTGTGGTAGAGATTGTGATGCGAGGCGACGAACGCGGCCACCGCACCTATACCACCGACGGGTATCTCCTCATACGCGATGCCGAAGGCTACATGAGCTATGCCGTGGCCGATGCCGACGGACTCCCTGCGGCTTCCTCCATGCGACCCTCGGCCTCGGCCGCAACGCGCACCGCTTCCGAGACAGCCTTTGTGGCCGCACTTGACCGTAACGCCATCACGGCCGCCTTCGACCGGGCCGACCTCATGCGCAGCAGCGCCACCCGGGCCGGAGGAGAGAATACCCGCTATCTCTTCAGCGGAGCCGCCTTCCCGGCAAAGGGAAGTCCGCAGGGACTTGTAGTCCTGGTAGAATTCCAGGACAAAGCCTTCTCCATGAGCGATCCGCAGGAATACTTCAGCCGGATGCTCAACGAAGAGGGATTCTCCGACCTTGGAGCCACAGGCTCTGCCCGCGACTTCTTCGTAGAGAACTCCGGCGGGGTATTCACACCGCAGTTTGACGTATACGGGCCGATCAAGCTTGCCAACAGAATGTCGTACTACGGCGGCAACGATGACGCCGGCAATGACCTGCGCCCCGAAGAGATGGTGATCGAAGCCTGCCGGGCGCTTGACGATACGGTCGACTTCACAGTCTATGATACCGACGGCGACGGCCAGATCGACAACGTATTCGTATTCTACGCCGGATATGGCGAGGCCGATTCCAATCTGCCCAACACCGTCTGGCCCCATTCAGCCGACATAGTCGACTTCCAGCTCGGCACCGACTATTACTTCGACGGCAAGCTCCTCAACCGCTACGCCTGCACCAACGAGGTCGACCACCAGTACCTGCGCACCGACGGCATCGGCACATTCGTGCATGAATTCAGCCATGTAATGGGGCTGCCCGACCTGTATTCCACCGATTATTCCAAGGCATTTACTCCCGGCGCCTACAGCACACTTGACGTAGGCCCCTACAACAACCAGGGACGCACCCCTCCCCACTACTCCTCATTCGAGCGCTATTGCCTTGACTGGCTCGAGCCCGAACCCCTTACCGAAGAAGGTGAGTATACACTTGAGGCCATCCATAAGTCAAACAAGGCATATATCGTAGGTACTGACAAGGAGACGGAATTCTACCTCTTCGAAAACCGTCAGCAGGAATGCTGCGACGCCTACCTTCCCGGCCACGGTCTGATGGTATGGCATGTCGACTACGTGCAGAAAGTATGGGATAACAATATCGTCAACAACCGCGCCACCCACCAGTACGTTGACCTCGTCGAGGCCGATTGCGACTACGATGAGAAGTCGCGGGGAGGAGATCTCTTCCCCGGCACATCCAACGTGACTGAATTCACACGCACTTCCATCCCGGCCATCCGCGCCTGGAGCGGCGCTCCGATATCCGTAGGGCTAAGCGGCATCCGTGAAGAAGCCGGCGTTGTGTCGTTCCGCGTGGTAATCGACAACTCCGGGGTAAGCTCCGTAGCATCCGCCGCCGACGGCATCCTTGCAGAGGGCGACGCCATCCGCAACGCTACAGGCTCCCCGGTAGCCGTATTCGACCTCGCAGGAGCCCGTGTGGCCGACGTAGCCTCCGGGGCAAGCGTGCGGCTTCCCTCCGGACTCTACATCGTATCCGGTCCCGACGGCAGCCTCAAGGTGGCACTGCACTGATACCGCGACCCTCGCCGAGCATAGACATCCCTTATGCCCATGCCGGAAAGAATGAAAAATGACAAAGGGCGCAGCCGACATATCACGTCGGCTGCGCCCTTTGTCATACCCTTTGACTCCGGCAGAAAGGGTATCTGCTGCCGGAGCGGGTGATTATCGGTTACTCCACGCCACGGTTCTCCTTATTGAAGATATGGCGCAGACGCGAGAAAATACGTTTCACCGTCGACTCCGTAGGCACCACATTCGGCTGGTCCTTCAGACTCTCGATGGCACTCTTCTCCGCATCCGTCAGAGATTCGGGCACGTATACCATCACATTGATCAGCAGGTCGCCCTTGGCCGAACTGTTCATCTTCGGCAGCCCCTTGCCACGCAGGCGGAGCACCTTGCCCGGCTGCGTGCCCGGCTGAATCTTCAGGCGTGCGCGCCCGTCGACCGTCGGCACCTCCGCGCCGCCGCCAAGAGCGGCAGTCGGGAAGTCGAGCATCAGGTTATAGATCAGGTCGGCGCCGTCGCGTATCAGTTCGCTGTCCTTCTCCTCCTGGATCACGATAAGCAGGTCGCCGTTGACGCCGCCGTGACGCGGAGCGTTGCCCTGGCCGCGCAGAGTCAGCGTCATGCCGTCCTCCACGCCTGCCGGAATGCGGAAGCTTACGATCTCATCCTTCTTCGTCACGCCGGTGCCCTGACAGAACGTACAGGGTTCCGTGATTACCTTACCCTCACCGTTACACTCCGGGCATACATGGCGGGTCTGCTGAGCGCCGAACATCGTCTGCTGCACACCTACCACATACCCTGCGCCCTGACAGCGCTGACATGTCTTGAATGCCGTGCCGTCCTTCGCGCCGGTACCCTTGCAATGCTCACAGGCCACGAAGCGGGGTATCTTCAGCTTCTTCTCCACACCGTTCATGATATCCTTCAGCGTCACCTTCACAGTGACACGCAGGTCGGTGCCCTTATTCACATGCTGACGGGGAGCGCCACCTGTGGCGCCGCTGAATCCGCCGAACCCCTGGCCGTAATGGCCACGGCCGCCGCCACCGAACATATCGCCGAATATATCGCCAAACTGAGCGAAGATATCCTCCATGCTCATGCCGCCGGTGGAATAATATCCGCCCCCTCCGGCACCGCCGAATCCCTGCGGACCCATCGAGTGGCCGAAACGGTCGTACTTCGCGCGCTTGTCGGCATCGCTAAGCACGTCATAAGCCTCCGCGGCCTCCTTAAACTTCTCCTCAGCCTCCTTATCATCCGGATTGCGGTCAGGGTGATACTGCACCGCCTTCTTACGGTAGGCCTTCTTTATCTCATCGGCCGTGGCATCCTTCGACACCCCGAGCACCTCATAATAATCTCTCTTTTCTGCCATCGTGGAATCTCCTATACTTACTGTCCTACCACCACTTTGGCATGGCGGAGCACCTTATCATTAATCATATACCCCTTCTCGACCGTATCAAGGATCTTACCCTTCTGGGCCTCGTCGGGCACAGGCACCACCGAGATGGCCTCATGGCGGTCGGCATCAAAGTCGCGGTCGTCGGGATCGAAAGCCTTCACCCCGTTGGCGGCGAGATACTTCACCAGTTTATTATAAATCAGCTGCATCCCCTCCTTCACGTCGGCGGCGTCGGCGGCATTCCCGGCAGCCTTCAGGCCTCGTTCGAAATCATCCACAATCGGGAGCAGCCCCTTAAGCACATTCTCCCCGGCATTACGGATAATCTCCGACTTCTCCTTAAGCGTGCGCTTACGGAAATTGTCGAACTCCGCCATCAGGAAAAGATACTCCTTCTTCTCCTTGGCCAGATCGGCGCGGAGCTGCTCGATTTCCTGCTCCGGAGAAGGCACGGCATCCTCGGCGGCGGCTTCATCAGCCTCCACATTAGCATCCGCCTCAGCGGCTGCATTTACCGTTTCCTCGGCAGCCGCATCAGCTGCGGCCCCCTGCTTCTCCTCATCTATAGGGTTATTTTTGAAATTCTTATTCTTCATATTGTTCCTTTCCGACCGGTTACGGTCAAAAAAACGGTTGTTTGCTTTCTTCATATCCTAACAAATACTATTCCAAAAACTGTTAAAATCCCATCCTTACGTCACATCGAATTGCGAAAACGCACCTTATGCCCGGCCTACTGCGTATAAGGCAGAGACATGGATGCACGTCACCCCAAGCGGTAATCCCCCTGATTACGAAACAAATTCAATCGCACCATAGTTTATTCAACCGTTTATCCGACCATAGTCGCTAAAAACATTCGCTGAAAAAACAGTGATTGTTCTCATTCCTCCTGTAATTGATTGCGATTGGGTGAATCCGGTTGTTGTGTTATAATATATTGATAAGGAATAATAAATTCAGATAAGGGAAAATATTAACGAAATATTTGTGTTTATGATGGTTAAATGCTTATATTTGCAAGCGAAGATAAAGTTATTGATTCCACATATCGAAATTACAAGCCGATTAGGATAAGCATTGACCAGAATCTTTTCTATACCGTATACAAGTTAGCGCCCGATACGTAACTTACAGCTTACGGTATTCACTGCCAGCAAATACAGCAGCCAGCTCACTATAAACATATATGGTTATCAAAAGGATAACCTCATTTTTTCACCATTAAAACCTATCGCCTATGAAACGGTTTTACCTTTTCCTGCTTGCCTTGGCAGCCATTATCACACATGGCTATGCCTACAAGGCAATCGATCTCAGCATCGGCGCAATAGTCGATGAAGAGACCGTACCTGTCACAGTCCCGCAACGCGACGTCGACGTGGCAGAAGATGGTAGTGTCATTCAGACCTGCCAAGTGACATGCTCTGCCGAACCTACGTACGTGCTTCCTCAGATTTGGGAAACAGACGACTGGTTTGAGGTTGACGGCATCCAGTACCATATCATCGACGGAGGTACTGCATGTGAGGTAGGCAGCTATACGGGTGACGGTAGCTGCGGCGATCATACATATTACCAAATGCGCCATATCTCTATTCCGGCCACTGTGACTCATAATGATATCACATACACTGTAATTGGAGTAGAACGCATAGGATTTATGGACGACGTAATCACGCTTACACTTCCCGAAGGGATGAAATACCTGCAGGGTGCTTTAAAGTCGGAACGACTGGAGCGTCTTGAGATTCCCGAGGGTATGGAGCAGATCTCATCAGTGGCTTATTTCCCGCGCCTACGTGAACTTACACTTCCTTCAAATCCGGTGAAGATTGAAAGCTCGTTTGATAACTGCCCGTCATTGGAGCGTGTCACTGTCAACGCCACCGAACCGTATGAAATGGATGAATCATCATTCAAGGGATGCAAATTTGCAGTTTCGACACTGGTAGTGCCCGAAGGCGCGGTAGAAGCCTACTCTAAGGCCCCGTTCTGGAGCCAATTCGGGCGCATCACCGACGATCCGTCGCGCATACGCAAATACGGTGATGTCGAGATTGGGCATGACCCGGCAGAAGAACTTGAAGTAGTATTCGCCGGCAGCTGTGCGTATGCCCTCAAACCCGACACCAGAGAACTTGGTAAATACGAGACACCTCTTCACACATGCGTGCTCGTGGACTATCACGACTATAATCAGGACTACTGGTACTTCTACGAAGGTACTTTCATGATCCCGCCGGCCATAGAGGTGAATTATGAAGAATACATAGTTTCCGGAATATCAGGTTTCTACGATTGCAGTGTATCTTCAGTCGAATTCAATGATTACTTTCTTCTTAAGTACATCAACGGATTCAAGAACGTAAAGCAGATGAGGAAGTTTGAGGTTTTTGGGGGTATATACAGCATTGACGGCGTGCATCATTGTCCGGACCTTGAAGAAGTGAGTTTGCCCAAGGCAATGGATGACAGTCCGATAGACCTGACCCTGGCATTCTATAACTGCCCGAAACTCGCCAAAGTCACCGTTGAATCCTCCGATCCCGCTGACTACGTGCTTGGCAAAGGCACATTCGCCGGATGCAACGTTGCCGACTGCACGCTTATAGTGCCCGACGGAGCGGTTAATGCTTACGCTTCCGCACCCGGCTGGTCAGACTTCGGCTTCATCATCGACAATACCCAAGCCGGAGTGGGGGAGAAGCGTGAAGCCATCGGTTTCGCAGCCACTTCCATAGCAGGTGGCCTACGCGTCATATCGGGTGATGTCCGGGTAGAGGTGTTTGACCTCAACGGACTTCCGGTAGCCACCGTAGCTGCCGGACAGACAGCCGAGATTACCGCAGCTCCCGGCCTTTACATTCTTCGCAGCGGCAAAAAGGTCAGAAAACTGATAGTGCGCTGACCGTCTCTCACCGTTCTCCCCACCGTTTCATAAAATAGGAAAACCCTCCGCGCGACGCCACCCCTCCCGGGGTTGCCGTCGCGCGGAATCATTTAATCCGGCCATATTAAAAATTTTCGATGATGTTGTGAAGGCATTCACCTATTGCTTTTGCAAGCATTGGGGGAACGGCGTTGCCTACTTGTGCAAATTGTTCGGCTAAAGAACCATTGAATATATAATGATCCGGAAATGACTGTATTCGGGCTGCTTCCCTTACAGTAAAGGAACGGTCCTGATCATAGTGAATGAATGCACCTCAGTGAGGGTATTAGTCAGCACAAGCTTATTTTAATGTCACTAAAATAAGGCGTACAGGCTGCTGGGCGTAGCGATAACCGCGGAGCGGTTTCATGGCCTGTTAACCGCGTACATATAGCTTGGCGTAGCCCAAGCTGTATGTGCGCGGACTGCATGTCTCCTCTCTACTATCCTCGCTGTCGCGAAGCGACAGCGAGGAGGGGTACATTTACAGTCCACCCCTCGACGTATAGTGTTGTCGCTCCGCGACAAAGAGGAGAGAGTGTGGCCTTTAACCGCGCACAGGCTGCTTCGGCTATGCCTCGCCGCCGGTACGGTTAACAGGCCATGTAACCGCTCCGCGGTTAGGGGCTACTATATAACCGCTCTGGGGTTTGGGGGTATATGGTTGCTCTGCGGTTAGGGACTACTATTAATGTCTCTAAAATAAGCCACCGGGTGACCCTAATATAATATAGGAGAGATTAACACCGTAAGTAGGCGATATTTCACCTATCGGAGCTATCTGGAATCCTTATTTTAGTGACATTAAAGCTTATTTTTATTGCAAAGGTACGAAAAATTTTGCTAAATTTGCGGTTGGAATTGCCCTAAAAGCAATATCACTCCAAGGTTTGGGTTTTGCAGACAGATGCTGCTTGAATTAATAACAACATCAGGTAAGGTATTACACAAGCCGGGGTGAATTAAGCCTGTTGTAAACTCTTTCTGAAAGCATGCGACAATACAACCTCGGAGTCATTTCCGATACAGACATATACGAATACGTAAAGACATCTTCCATCGGCGGATGGACTATCAATAACGAAGGGTTTGACATCGCGAATCCCTCCAAGGGAGTGTATGCAATACTGCAGCATTCGCCGGTGACAATGAATTCCGAGCGATGCAGACTCCATTATCTTCTAATGCAATCAAAACTTCTTGAAGACAGACATGCTCTATGCTATCTTATTGATATGAATGCAAATACCCCCAAGGATGAAGTATGGAAAATAACCTTGGAGGGTAAGTCCTATTCACATAATCGTATACGTCGGATTTCAGCTGAAGGATTCTGTATGAGTATTCTTCAATAAAGGGTTGTTACAGGCGGATAAGGGCGGAGTAGGGGGCGGCCGCTGCCGAAAGGGCGGCGCGGGCCGCTTCGCGGTCGGCGAAGATACCGTAGAGGGCGGCACCGCTTCCGGTCATCGACGCATAAAGGGCACCCGAGGCATAGAGCGACTCCTTAAGACGCGGCAGTTCGGGGTAGAGCGGAAACAGACTCTCCTCAAAATCATTGCGCACACATCCGCGCCACTCCTCTATCGGACGGCGCAGCGCATCGCGCAGCGACACCTCCGGCCGACGCGGATGCAACCCCGCAAACGCCTCCCGCGTAGAGATATGTAGGTCGGGCTTCACAAGAGCCAGCCAATAATGCCCCTCAAGCAACTGCGTCAGCCCCGGAGAATCCACCTCCGAAAACACCTCCCCGATACCTTCGGCAAACACCGGACGGTTGCGCACAAACACCGGGCAATCGGCACCAAGCCTCACGGCCATCACCTCCAGTTCACCGTCGGTAAGCATCCCTCCGGCCCGCTCATTAAGCAGACGCAGCGTGAACGTGGCATCCGCACTGCCGCCACCCAAACCCGCGCCATCCGGAATCAGCTTCACCATCGTAAGGGTCAGAGCCCCCGTATCCTCACACATCGCCATGCCGCGACGCCTGCGGAACTCCGCCGCAAAAGCCGAGGCCGCACGCACCACCAGATTCTTCTCCGGTGCGCAGTCGATATGCCGTCCCGAAAATATGAAACGTATGCCATCCGCCTCATGCACCGTATCAGAGGCTCGCAGTGGAGAGGCATGACCGTCGGAGAGTTCCAGAATATCGCAGAACGGTTCGGGATTTGCCGGAGACCCGTTAAAGAGTCCGACGGGCACAAAACAGGTCTCAAGCAGATGATACCCGTCGGCGCGGCGACCCACCACCGACAGACCCAGATTTATTTTCGCATTAACAAACTGTATCATAGTAAGATATTGGAATTCAAAGATTAGAAATCGGATACACGGGCATCGGCTCCGCCGGGAATGCGTCGGCGCAACTCCCCCGGAAGTTCCGCAATCAGCAGAGTACCCCGCAGCAGCAGAAACGTCAGAAACGCGCACCACAGAATGCCGTTGGGGGGGAGCGGAAGCCAAAGACTTCCCGAGAGCGAAATCACGAAAAACGCCACCATCGCCACCAGCGTGGTCAGCAGCAGCCGCCACGTAGCCGTCATGCCGATATATATACCGTCAAGAATAAACGCCGCCGCTGAAATCACCGGTATAAGCGTAGCCACGACATGCATCTCCGCCACACCTTCGGCCACCCCCGTCACATCAGTAAGCATACGGGCCACCGGAGTAAGGAAAAAATAATATACCGAAGTAAAGAGCGCCACCATAGCAGCCGCCCACAGCGCCAGGCCGCGCAGCACACCGCGCAGATTCCCCGACTGCCGAGCCCCCGCGAAACGTCCCGCCAGCGCCTCCCCGCTAAACGCGAACCCATCCATAAAATACGAGAAAAACATGAAAAACTGCATCAGCAGCGCATTCACGGCCAGCGTGCGGTCGCCCATGCGGCCACCCATCGAAGTCATGGCGAAAAGCACCGCCATGATACATGCCGAGCGCATCATAAGGTCGGAATTCACACGGAAAAAGCGGCGCATATCCATCTGCCGCCGCAGAGAGCGCAGCGGTGCCCATAGAGCGCCGTGCCCCCGGTTGAGACATCGCGCCAGCAGCAGCGCGATGACAAGTCCGCACCAATTGGCCGCGCAAGTGCCCCACGCTACCCCGTAGAAACCCCATCCCGCGCCGAACACGAGCGAAAAACTCAGCGCAATGTTGATCACATTCACCGAGATGGCCGTAATCATCGGGAAAAGCGTGTTCTGCGAACCGATCATCCACCCCGTCACCGTCATAGTGGCCAGAATCGCCGGAGCCGCCATGATACTGATACGGAAATACTCACCCCCCAGCGATGCCGTGGCCGGCTCCGGCTCCATGATCCAAAGCATAAGCCGCTCCAGCAGCGGACTGAGCAGCATCAGCGCCCCGCCCAGCGCCAGGGCGAGCAGAAAAGCCGACGTAAACACCCGTCGGCGCTGCGCGTCGTCGGAGGCACCGAACGCCTCCGCCGTCAGTCCGGTAGTGCCCATACGCAGAAACCCGAACAGCCAGTAAAGCGAATTCACCAGCATCGTCCCCACCGCGATAGCCGCGATATACCGCTCCGCGCCGAGATGCCCCGAGATAAACGTATCGCAAAGCCCGAGCAATGGCACAGTGATATTGCTCAGAATGGCCGGCAGGGCCAGACGGAGTATCAGAACGTTGATTTTGCCAAGAGAATAAGCGTGAGTTTGCACAAAGTCCGAAATTTTATTATCTTTGCAAAGATAGGGAGATTCCCCGTCATGGCCAAGCGTAAAGGTAGAAAAAACTTTCACGCCGCCCCGGCCGGTGCGATACCGGCATCATTAAACAATCCGACCCTTAAAAAGGTAATAACACAGTGGCAGAACCATCATCACCCATCATACTGACGCCAGCCGACTTTGCCGACACCGGGCAATGGCGGTTGCTGATATACATCACGCATACCGGGATGCGCGCCCTGCTGCGCCATGCCACCGACCGCGAGCGCCCGCTCCTGCAGCTGCTTCACGAAGAATGGGAGCCCGCATCGGCCGAAGTGCAGATGTCGAAAATAGAGAATACCGTCTACGCCCATCCCAGCCTGCTCGACGACTACGCCACCGAAGTAGTCGTCGAGACGCCCCGCGTGGCATGGATGCCCGATACCTTCCTTGCCGACGGCACGTTTGGGGAAGAAAGCGTATACCATACCGTCTTTGCCGATGCCGAGGGCGACGTGCTCACCGACCGCACCGGCGAAGCCACGGCACTCTATGAGTTCCTGCCCGAGTTTGATTCCTTCATGGCCCGCACCCTCCCCGGGGCGCGCCTGCGCTGCCACCTGGGAGTGCTCGTAGAGCGCTTCCTGCACGACAGCGCTCCCGGCGACACCACACTGCGCATCTACATGGACATGCGTGATGGCGAGGCCGACCTCGTGGCCCTCCGCTCCGGCCGCCTCGTCAGCGCCAGCGTGCAGCCCTGGCACACCGCCGAGGAAGCCGCCTACCGCATATTCCATCTCCTCAACGCCTACGCCACCGACCGCACCGACGTAAAGGTCAGCGTCAACGGCACCGACCCCGTCAGCGTCGACGGAGTGCTCTCACTCACGGCCGGATTCTGCCGCGAGGCAAAGCCCATGCAACTTTCCGACGGCGCACGCCGCAGCGGCCTGCCGCTCAGCGCCGCGCTGCTCGTATATAAGCAAGACACCATATGAGAATAATAAGAGGAAAATACGGGCGACGCCGATTTGACCCGCCCAAAAACATAACAGCCCGCCCCACGACCGACTTCGCCCGCGAGAACATCTTCAACGTAATCGAAAACCTCGACGACATAGAAGGTAAAAGCGTATGCGACCTCTTCGCCGGCACCGGAGCCATAGCCTTCGAGTTCCTTTCACGCGAGGCTGCCGAAGTCACAGCCGTCGAACTGGCGCAGACGCAGGTCGCCTTCATCCGCTCGGTCAAAGAGAAACTCGGCGACTCCAACCTGCGCATCATCAAAGGCGACGTGTTCCGCTTCATCGAAGGGAGCGGACGCAGCTACGACATCGTATTCGCCGACCCTCCCTACAATCATCCCCGCTTTGACGAGATACCGGCCCTGATACTCGGGTCGCACCTCGTAAAGGAGGGGACACTCGTGATCGTGGAGCACAACGCCTCGCGCGACTTCTCCTCACTCCCGGGATTCTTCCAGCGCCGCGAATATGGCAGCGTCAACTTCTCCCTCTTCCGCGTCGGAGAAAGCACCGACAGGGATGCCGCCACCGCCGAAGCGGCATCGGGCGAAGAATAATCCTGACCGACAATAAAACCATGAACAAACACTAAGATACCCACGGAGCCGCCAGAGTGCCGGATTCCTCCCGACACGCCTGCCGCCCTCCCGCAAACCCACATTACATCAATGACAGACAAAATCAAACTCGATTCGATTGAAGAGGCGCTTGACGACTTCCGCGCCGGAAAATTCCTTATCGTAGTCGACGACGAGGACCGCGAGAATGAGGGCGATCTCATCATAGCCGCCGAACTCATCACTCCCGCCGACGTAAACTTCATGCTCAAGAACGCCCGAGGCGTGCTCTGCGTGCCCCTCACCATATCGGCCTGCGAGCGGCTCGACCTGCCGAAGCAGGTGGGCGACAACACATCTGTGCTCGGCACCCCCTTCACCGTGACAGTCGACAAACTCGAAGGGTGCTCCACCGGAGTATCCATCCAGGACCGTGCCAACACCATCCGCCACCTCGCCGATCCCTCGGCCCGCCCCGCGGACTTCGGTCGCCCGGGCCACATCAACCCCCTCTACGCCCAGGACCGCGGAGTGCTGCAGCGCGCCGGACACACGGAGGCCGCCGTCGATCTGGCCCGCCTCGCCGGGCTCCAGCCCTGCGCCGCACTGATGGAAATCATGAGCGACGACGGTTCGATGGCCCGCCTCCCCGAACTCCGCCGCCGTGCCGACGAATGGGGGCTCAAACTCATCTCCATCCGCGACCTCATAGCCTACCGCCTGCGCAACGACAACCTGCTCGAAAAAGGTGAAGAGGTAGACATGCCCACAGCCTACGGCCACTTCCGCCTCATCCCCTTCCGCGAAAAGACCACCGGACTTGAGCACATCGCCCTCATAAAGGGAGATCCGACGCTCCCGGAGCCGATGCTGGTGCGCGTGCACAGCTCCTGCATGACCGGCGACATCTTCGGTTCGCGCCGCTGCGAATGCGGCGAGCAGCTTCACAAAGCCATGCAGCTTATCGAAAAAGAGGGGCGCGGCGCAGTGATCTACCTCAATCAGGAAGGGCGCGGCATCGGCCTGATGGATAAAATCAAGGCCTACAAACTTCAGGAAGGCGGACTCGACACAATCGACGCCAACCTCCACCTCGGCCACAAAGCCGACGAGCGCGACTACGGCGTAGGTGCCGGAATACTCCACTCGCTCGGCATCACCAAAATGCGCCTTATGACCAACAATCCCACAAAGCGCATCGGACTCGAAGGGTACGGACTCGAAATTGTGGAAAACGTGCCGCTCGAAGTAGAACCCAACCCCTACAACGAGCGCTACATGCACACCAAAAAGACCCGCATGGGTCACGACCTGCATAAAGTGGACTGATTCCCCCCTCAGCCTGACATACCGACGGGAGAAACCGGAGCCGCCGGGCTTCCACCCCGAAGCCCCGCCCCGGCTCCTCCCGCCATTTTTTCCATAACCCCACACAACCTATACAGCATCATGAGACACACTTTCGCAGCCGCCGGCATCCTGCTGACAGGTGCATTGCTCGGCTCCGTACTTGCCCAAGGGAAACGACCCTTAGGGCACGACGACTTCGACTCCTGGCAGAGCGCACGGGTCGACGCCGTGTCGCGCACCGGCCAATGGAGCGCCTACAGCGTAGTGCCCCAGGAGGGTGACGCCACCCTCTACCTGCGCGACAACCGCAAAGGGCGCGTCATCGAGATAGCGCGAGGCTACCGCCCCGCCTTCACCGCCGACGGCAAATGGGCCATAGCCCTCATCAGCCCCTTCCATGCCGACACCCGCCAGGCAAAAATCGACAAAAAGAAAGACTTCGACCTCCCGCAGGATTCTCTGGCCATCATCGACCTCACCACATCCCGCGTAGAGAAAATCCCCAACGTGATCGGTTACCGCCTCCCCGAGCGCGGCGGCACATTCGTGGCCTACCAGAGCTGCGACACGCTCCACATCAAATCAGCCGACCTCAAGGATAAGGAAGTGGGGCGCCCGCTGATAATCCGCTCCCTCACATCACCTGTGGAAAAGAGCGTGAAATGGGTCAAGGACTACGCATTCTCAAAAGACGGCAGCCGCCTGGCCCTGCAGCTTAAGAAATCCGCCAAAGACTCAGTGGCCTGCGACGGAGTGGCCCTGGTCAATCTCCCCGATACGGCAGTGGTGATGATTGACCGCGACCGGAAGTTCTATACCCTTCCCGTATTCAACGAAGCCGGCACCGCACTGGCCTACACCGCCTCCAACGACACCACCGATACAGGCACACGCCACGCGCTGCTCTACTACGCCGAACTCACCGGCACCCCCGGCGCTCCCGAAGTTGAGGAATTCGACTACAGCTTCAGCACCGGACAGAACGTCAACCTCGCCCTCGCGCACTCCTCCGACCCCGAAGAGCAGAAGCGCCTTGAGGCCAAACGCATCGAGATGCTCAAGGCCATGAAAGGGAAGGAACTGCGCCTCAACCAATACAGCACACCGCGCTTCTCGCGCAACGGCCGCTACCTCATAGCCGGAGTGGCCCCCGTAATTGCTCCCGACGACACCACCCTCGTGGACTTCGAGAAAGCCGACCTCGACATATGGCGCTGGGACGCACCCCTCACCATACCGCAGGAAAAAGGGCGCCTCGAAAGTCTGCGCAAGGCTACGATGCCCGTAGTGATGGATCTCGCCAACGGACGCAACACCGTGCTGCTCACCCGCAACGAACTCGCCACGGTAGAACCCTCGTTTGAATGGGACGGCGAGTGGGTGCTCGTACACGATCCCTCGGCGCGCGCCGTAGAACGCCAGTGGAACTACAACGCCCCCGAAGAACTGACGATGGTCAACGTGACCGACGGCAGCATGAAACGCGTCGGCACAGCCGAACAGGAAAACTCCTCACTTTCGCCCGACGGCCGCTTCACCGTGATCTACGCCGACCGCAACTACAAGGCCTACGACAGCCGGACGGGGAAGACCGTCGACCTCACCTCCTCCATACCTTACCCCGTATGGGATGAAGACGACGACCACCCCATGCCCAAACCCGCCTACGGCATAGCCGGATGGGGGAGCGGCGACAACCGCGTGCTCATCTACGACCGCCACGACATCTGGAGTGTCGACATGACCGGAGCCACCGAACCCGTATGCCTCACCGCCGGCGACGGACGCAAGCGCAACGTAAGCTACCGCTACCGCCGTCTTGACCGCGAGTGCAAGCAGCTTGAGCCGGGCGAACTGATGGTGCTCGACGTATTCGATTACGCCGACAAACGCCGCGGCCTGGCCACGATGCCCTACGCCACCAAAGCGGCCGCGCCCACACTGCGCACCCTCGATAAATACTACATCTCCCAGCTCACCAAAGCCAAAGATGCCGACACATTCATCTGGCAGCAGGGCAACTTCGAAGTGATGCCCGACCTCTGGAGCAGCACATCGCCCGACTTCCGCAAAGCCACACAGCTCACCCACATCAACCCGCAGCTTGCCGACATCTCCTGGGGCACGGCACAGCTCGTGGAATGGTATGCCTACGACGGCAAAAAGAGCCAGGGTGTGCTCTATCTCCCCGAAGGGTTTGACGAATCGGCCGAGGCGGCCTATCCGATGCTCTCCGTATTCTACGAGACCGGCAGCGAAGACCTCTACTGGCCCTACCGCATGGAGCCCTCCTGGAGCTGGGTCAACTACCCCTTCTACGTAAGCCGGGGGTACGTGATATTCGTGCCCGACATCCACTACACAGCCGGAGTGCCCGGAGAATGTGCCTACAACTACGTATGCTCCGGAGTCGAAGAGATGTGCCGGCGCTATCCGGCCATCGACCCGAAACGCATCGGCATCGACGGCCAGTCGTGGGGCGGTTATCAGACGGCCTTCCTCGTGACGCGCACCGACATGTTCGCCTGTGCCGGAAGCGGTGCGCCCGTGGCCAACATGACCTCCGCCTTCGGCGGAATCCGCTGGGGCACCGGCGACTCCCGCCAGGGACAGTACGAGATGGGGCAGAGCCGCATAGGGCGCAACCTCTGGGATGCCAAAGACCTCTACCTGCTCAACTCCCCGGTATTCCATGCCGACAAAGTGACCACCCCGCTGCTAATCATGCACAACGATGCCGACGAGGCAGTGCCCTGGTATCAGGGAATCGAGATGTTCATGGCTCTTCGCCGCTTGGAGAAACCGGTATGGATGCTCCAGTATAATGGAGAGTCGCACAACATCAAGGCTCGCAAGAACCGCAAGGATATCACCAAGCGACTTCAGCAATTCTTCGACCATTACCTCAAAGGCGAACCGATGCCGCGCTGGATGAAGGAGGGGATCTCCCCGCTGCGCAAAGGCCAGGACTACGGCTTTGACGAATAACCCGCATTCTCCCCACAACTAATCGAGGCTGTATCGTAAGAGTTGATTACGATACAGCCTCGCTTCTTGTATCAGAGTGACTGTGATATTTTCAGCCAACCGCATCTTTAGGATTGTTCAGATACACCCGATTTTCAGTCTTTTCGCTACGCCCCGCTGCCTGTCCGCCTTATTTTAGTGACATTAAGCTTAATAGTTAGGTGATTAGGATATTATAGTTAAGGATTGTTAAATGATTTAATAGGCTTTGCGAAGTGTAAAAATATCCATATATTTGCAAAATAAAACAACTGTTATTAATATGAAACGAATAATTTTCATTCTGGTGATGCTGGTTAGCGTGGTGTCTTGGGGATACAGCAAGCGGCTGGTGAAGATTTTAGAGTATCATTTTAAACCTGAAGATTTTGCAATTATTGATGCGGAGGATGGATATGTGCGGGCCTATAGCACCAAATTCGGCGATTACTACAATTTAGGGGATAATGTGAGAATCCCTCGTAAGAGCATCTGTATAGCCATACCGGGCGGTATGCGTATTAAGGAGGCATACTGTGATGGAGACCGGGTGCGGGTGGCTGAGAATGTCCGTTTAAAACCGACATGGGATTTCCTCGGCAGCAGCGGCGTAGCAGATTCAACGGAATCAGTTGACTCACTCTATTACGCTAAATGCAAGGATGATCTTGTACCGTTGGACTATGCCGATATGATTGACTTCGGAACTATCTCATTGGTATATTACCTGCTTTCCCCCTTTCAATACGATTGGGAAGAGAAGAATCTGTATTTCCTACCGTCGCTTACAGTGACATTGGAATTAGAGGAGAATCCGGATGCACAGCCAATCGACCCCGCACATCCCATTCCGAGACTCTTTATAGATTTAATTGACAACCCGGAGGATGTTATAGACATTCTCTCTCCTTATGGAGAGCCTGAGTTCTGGTAAAAAAATAGCTATAAAACTGTACTTCTATCCCGACTGTAAATTGGTTTTTGAATTTGAAGATAATCCGGATGCTCCGATAGAACCGCTCCCATTCTATCAAGCTCCTCTTTATTTTATAGAAAATCCGGAAGATGCAATAGAAATCATGAGAAGTAATGGTCTTATGTAGTAGTATTGGTGACGGAGGCACACACAATAGTAAATACAGTAAAAAGAGGCACGCCGGAATCGGCGTGCCTCTTTACCTATATCAAGATGAGGGAGAGACGAGGGGATTGGTCGGGATCAGAACGCCTGCTTCACCGAGCGGATTGTGCCATCGGAAAGCACCTCGGTGCGGATAGCGATGCTGCCGGCGGCCGGCGCCGACAGGCGGCGTCCGGTCAGGTCGTGGTATACCACCTTCACCACCCGGGCATCGTCGGCCATCATGCGGCTTACCCCCGAAGTGGATACGAATCCCGAGCGGGCGCAATTGATCACCTCTTTCGTATCGGCATTCATAAGCACCGCGATCACACGCAGCTGTGCGTTATCCTGCACAAGGGAATTGCCGTCGATATTGATGATATCGGCCACAGGCACCGTAATCTCATGTGTATACGTCTCACCCGACACTACATCATCCGGCACAGCCTCCGAATAACCGTAATAATCCGTGGTAAATACCACTACATCATTGTATACGATACCCGGCACAGTCCCCGGTCCGTTGCAGAACACCTCCCAGCCGATACCTTCCATGTCGGGTTCGGTCTTGGAATAATAGTTGCTCTGCATCCAGTCAGGAATCGACTCCTTGTCGGGGGCAGTCATACCGTCGGCCACGATCATATAGCTCACACTATAATCCACATCCGAAGAATCGAATACGAAACGCGATGCCGACTTCAGCACAAGCACCTGCATCGACTCATCCTGCCAAGCCAGAGAGGCATTGATTTCCGCGGGACAGAACTCGGCGGCCATAGCCTGCCAGTCGTCGTCGATCCCCATCGGAGTTGATGCCGACGAGCCGTAATATGGGTCTATCTCCACCTTGCGGTTAAGAGTAGCCGAGGGGAATCCTGTCACATAATAGGGGTAATAGCTTGTGATGGTCATCACATCTCCATTGTGGAAGCTGGCTGCGATAAATTCGTCGGGATGCCGGCGGTTCATCTCCTCCAGAGCAATGAACCCACGGGGGCAGTAGCCGCACCATGTGCCGGTATACTCATCCATCAGCGGGCGGTTGACGGGCACGAAAGGCACCGGAGTCAGGTCGGCCGAGGCCATGGCGGGAGCCACGGCGTTGGGCTGGCCATTGACCTTGGTCAGCGTCACCTCAATGGTCTGCGGGGTATCCGTATCAGGCACATCCGCATTAAACGCCGCCGAAGCCTTTGCGCCCAGACATGCCGGAACCGGATCGGAAAGAGTCACCTCACCCTCACCCGTCACACCGGAGGGGGAAAGCACATAAGAGTAACCCACGCTTGAGATTTCGTTGATGCCCGAATTGTACACACTAAACTTGACCGGAGCCCGGCCACCCTTCTGTCCGTAGGCCTCTGCCACACTCAGAACCGCCGCATCAGGATTGAAATCGCCTTCAAGCGTCACCGTCATGTCGAGCACCGCCTGAATGTTTTCGGCCATCGGCATCCACTTCAGATGCGAACGGGAAGAATGCATGAAGAAACCGTCGGAATCCATCGAATTGACACTCACCATCACGGGATTCTCCATAGCGGGCGTGTCGACATTATCCACATCAAACGAGAATCCCACATACAGGCCCCATGAAGGCACCACGCATGGCTCCGGGAAAGTTACTGTCAGCACACCGTCCTCCAGCACCGCATCGGCCACGGCCATATCCGTCACATTCTTCTTGTCGGCATCCACCATGAGTTCGGAGCTTACCCACCCCTTCATGTCGGAGATGCCGGAGTTCACGTTCATCGGCAGTGCCAGTTTAGTCACCGAAGCCCCGGTCAGCGACGGATTGCAGAGGCGCATCGCCACATCATAGCGTTCCTTAAGCGCCGAACCGTAGGAGTATTGCGCACCCCCGTTGGGGTTGAAAGAGAATTCGGCAGTCTCTGCCGATGCGGCCAGGAATGCCATGGCCGTCATGGCGGTGAGAATATATCTGTTCATATCTTGATAGTCTTTTGGTGAAATGATATGTTGGAAAGGGGAAGAGAGGATTACGGTCATGCCGTATCATGAAGAGCGTCTCCGGCTCAGCGGGCTATTTTGGTGAAAGAAGCGTTACCCTCCTTATCCACGGCCTTGCGGATGAAGATACCCTTGCCCGGATTGCTTACACGGATGCCGTTGAGGTCGAAATACTCTACCTGTGCAGCCTCAGCACCCCGGATCCCCTTCACGCCAGATGCATAGGAAGCGATCTCCACTACCTCTCCATAGAGGATTGTGCCGTCGTCGTCCACATATATCGGCCGGATACCCCACGTATCGACACCGGTAGTGGTATAATATACAGTGTGTTCGTACCCGTTTACGTACACGTCCCATCCGTCGACGAAAGAGTAGGGGAGTTCAGACATCTCTTCGGTGAAGTATGTGTACTGGTCAGGATAGAAAGTGAACACATTGCCATCCATCAGCAGATTATAGGACAGACGCGACACGTCAAGCAGATTGCCGTCGGTATCAAAGGGTTCGAAAATGAATTCCAGACATTCCCAGCCTGGATATTCAGCGTCGTCATAGAGGTCCTTGACGGGGTTGGGGGGAGTGCCGGGCTTGTGTACCTGGTATACGATCATAGGATTGCTTGTCGAGGCGGCTGCCGTCCAGCTGGGATTATCCTGCGGAGTGAAGGCGAATGCGAGCAACGCTTCCCCGTCGGGCTTCAGCGTTTTCGCGTCCTCATCCAAGATAAACACGATCGGAGAGTCACCGGGCACAATCTCATCCACATATCTGTCGTAATAATCATCGTATACGGATTCCACCTTACCCGGCTGGCAATACACGTAATGCATCGATGCGATGCCGATATAAGTCGACATGGGCATTTCGCACTTCTCTCCATCGCGGTCGAGCTTCACCCATCCTTCCGGGATCGAAGAGCAAATCCCCTTTACCCATACGGCATCCTTATCCACGGCCACATTAGTGAAATAAGCCTCGCCATCGGCGATCAGCGACCATTTTGCGGCCTGTGCGGCCAGATTGGCATCCGGCTCGAGAGCAGAGTCTGTGAAAGGCACCATTGAATAGCTGTAGTCGCCGTAGCCAACCCATTCCGCAGGTTTGTCGCCATCGATATATCCCAGACCCAGAATGCGTGAATTGCCTTCCTCGGCTGCTGAGATCACGCCGTCGGCCGATACCTTGAAGGAATACACATCCTCCGGTGCCAGAGAGTACCATGCGGAGCCGTCCTCCTGATAATAGTCGAAAGCGTGGAGGGTATAGACCTCTTCATAGTCGTCCTCGGCATAATAATATACCGGCTGGCCACCGGCGATTGTGATCTTGTCGCCGTCAACCTCGCATTCCAGCCATGCATCGAGCTGCAGGCCGGTCAGGAGATTGTTGATGTAGTGGTGGCCGTCGGGAGTTGTGACCATTTCCACACATGCGCCGGTGTCGGAAGCGCCCAGCACATATCCCCAGAAGGTGTAATACCCCACGGAGGAGCGGTTATAGAATTGGGAAGTGCCCTCCGGACGGTCGAAGATGATGTCGGCCGAAGAGACCTTGCGCACCGGAGCAGCCTTGGCACGGCGTGCCGGTGTGGCATTCTGCCGACTCACAAGGTCGGCTACCTCGAAGCATTTTACCGCACCGGAAGTGTGTCGTGGTGCAGGCAGCGAAGCGTCGTGATTCTTCAGACGCAGGGAGTGTGTGTCGCTGACGGCTGCGGAAGCCGTAATGGCCATAAGCGAAGCGGCCATCATGATGTAGAATTTACTCATAAGCATGTGTAGTTTATGATTTTTCCGGAAGAGTGTCAATATGCATTGACGCGTCCCCCGGGTGGGATTTCAGTCAGTCCGAATTCATTTGGCAAGCGGCAGGTTGAAATAATGTCGGATTTGACATTATGTAAGCCTGCAAAATGCTTTGTAAAATGCCATGAAACCGAATGTCAAAAGCAATTCTGATAGAATGTGCGGTAATTTCAAGTGGAATTGAAAGTGGGGAGAGAGTTTGTGATTGACTGCCGTTTGCAGTCGGTCTTTATAAAATTAACGCTAATAATTCGAAATTGTTTTTAAAAAGTCAAAAATATTTCTTGAAATCGGGCTAAATGGTTAATTTATAGGAGGTGAGTGTGAGTGATTTTTTTAATGGGAAGATGAAGGTGACTAAATGATTGTTGGTGGCGGATGCTGTTGGCGTTATGTCAGGATATGAATGAAATCCGCCCCGGCATCTGTGGTCGATGCCGGGGCGGAGGTAGGCTTTAGGAATTAGGCTTTAGGCTTTAGGCGTGAGGTTTTAGGGGTTTAGGACTTTTGGATTTGGTGGGGGAGGGG